>JACQUX010000022.1 GCA_016210045.1 Deltaproteobacteria bacterium
GGCGAGAGGGGAGTCCTGCGGGCGAGTCTGAGCGAGGGAGATCTATGGAGTTGAATCCCGACCGAGCGAGGTCTCAGTGAGCCGAGCGCCGTAACGCGAGGCGAACGGCCCGCAGGACTCCCCTCTCGCCCCTGCCGGGACATGTGACTCAGCAATTCAAGCTGGATGCTCTACTAGATTTTGCAAACACGCCTTAGATCCGATGTCCTTTTAACAGAACTCACACGCTGCAAAAAGACAATCCCCACTGCGCTTGCGCGTCAGTGGGGATTGTTTCGTACATTTCGTTTCGTTACTTCTTCTTCTTGACGGTCTTCTTTCGCTTCGTGGTCGTCTTCTTCTTCGTCGCCTTCTTTGCTTTCTTCTTGGCTGCCATTGTTCCCCTCCTTTGGGATGTTGCGGTTAGTGTTCCCCAACTCGCAACCAGTATACGGGAAGGAGAAAGAAATCGTCAACGTTTTTTTTGCGCTTGACACACTTTTTTCGCGTCGGACTTCCTGACACCGCACTCAAAAAGGCAAAAAAAAATTCACTTGACATCGGCGCTGCGCGAGCATTTCCGCAGGATGCGCAGCGCCGCGCATGCGGCGCCGAAGCCATTATCAATATTCACCACGCTGATCCCTTCCGCACAACTCGTGAGCATTGCAAAGAGCGTCGTTTCACCGCCACGATGCACGCCGTATCCGACACTCGTGGGCACGGCGATGATCGGCGCAGTCACGAGACCTCCGACGACACTCGCCAACGCGCCTTCCATGCCCGCGACGACGATGACGAGATCGGCGCAACGGATGGTTTCGATGTGGCGCAGCAGTCGATGTAATCCGGCCACGCCGACATCGTAATAGGTTTCGGCTTCACATCCGAAAAACCGCGCCGTGACACGCGCCTCTTCGGCCACGGCGAGGTCCGCCGTCCCGGCGGCCAGAATGGCGAGTCGCGCAGTCAACGGCGGCGTGGGTTGCGGTCGATACCACAGGCAGCGACTGACCGCGTCGTATTGGAGCGGCGGAGATTCGGCCAGCAGCGACGCCGCCAGTTCGGCGGGACAGCGCGTGGCCAGCAACGGCAGGGATTTTTCCAGACAGCTCCGCACGATGCGCGCGACATGGTCCGGGGTCTTGCCGGTGCAGAGCACAACTTCGCTGAATCCATTGCGCAGTCCCCGTTGCGTATCCAGTTGCGCAATGCCGAGATCGAGGATCGGGAATCCTCGCAATGCCTCGACGGCTTGCTCCACAGCCACATGGCCGGCAGCGACTTGTTCGATCAGCGTGCGTAGGCGGGTTTCATCCACGATGGATCCCTCCGCCGGTCCGATAGCCTTGCAGATCCAGTGTCACGTGTTGAAACCCCAGCGCACGCAACCGGGTGACGATTTCCGCTTGCACCGCAAGACACTGCGTGAAGTCCTCGCGCGGGACTTCGATGCGCGCCAACGCGCCATGATGTCGCACGCGCACCTGTGCGAGGCCAAGATTCCGCAACTGATCTTCCGCTGCGTCGACTTGACGGAGTACGGACGCCTCGACCGGCGTGCCCACCGGAATCCGCGACGCCAAACAGGCCGACGCGGGCTTCTCCGCCACGTCCAGCTCCAAATGTCGCGCGATCGCCCGCACGCCCGCCTTGTCGATCCCGAGGTCGAGATAGGGCGCGATCACGGTCGGTGCCGCGGCCTTGGCGCGCATGCCGGGACGATGCCCGCCGAGATCGGACAGGTTCGTCCCTTCCGCAATCCACGCCAGGCCCTCGCTCTGACGCACGACTTCGAGACAACGGAACAATTCCTGCTTACAGAAAAAACAGCGGTCCCCGGCGTTGGCGCGATATTGCGGATCGGAAAATTCCTGCGTCGGCACGAGTCGGTGAGGAATCGCGTAGCGACGACAAAACTCGCTCGATCCGACACGATCGCGCGCCGGAACCGACGGAGAATCGCCGGTGATGGCGATCATGGCCTGCCCCAGGGTCCGATGCGCTACAACCGCGAGCACGGCCGAATCGACTCCGCCCGAGAGCGCCACGATGACCGAACCGCGCGCGGTGAAATAGTCCGCAAGTTGTTGATAGAGCTGCATGGGATCGCGATATTGGGATCGACAGAAAAGCGCAAGTGTTGGATAAGTAAGCGCGGCGAAGCGGCAGCGGAGCTATCGCGCGCGGTAGAGATGATGGCGAGGCGACCGAGGAGGGAGCGTCGCGCACCGCAGCGAACAAGGAGCAACGCTATGGCATATCCTACGGAACGTCCCAGACGGTTACGGCAGTCGCTCGGCATTCGCCGGATGGTCGCAGAAACGACGCTGCGACCGGAGCACTTGATCCAGCCGCTGTTTGTCGTCCCCGGGCGGCAAATCCAACAGCCGATCCCGACGTTGTCGGGGATTTCACAATGGTCGGTGGATCGATTAACGGACGAGGCGAAACGCATCGCCGATACCGGTGTCGCAGCAGTCCTATTGTTCGGCATTCCCGCGCACAAAGATGCGATCGGGTCCGAGGCCTCGATGGCGCAAGGCATCGTGCAGCAAGCGTGTCGGGCGTTGCGCGAGGCGGTGCCGACGCTGACGATCATCACCGATGTCTGCCTCTGTGCGTACACTGATCACGGGCATTGCGGAGTGATGACCCACGGCACGCAGCAGATCGATAACGCGGCGTCGATTGCGCGGCTCGCCGAAGTGGCAGTCTCGCACGCCGCAGCGGGCGCACATATCGTGGCGCCGTCGGACATGATGGACGGGCGCGTGGGCGCGATCCGCCAAGGATTAGATGCCGCCGGACTCAACGACGCGGCGATCCTGAGCTACGCGGTGAAATATGCGTCCGCGTTTTATGGACCGTTCCGCGCCGCGCAAGATTCCACACCGCAATGGGGAGATCGGAAGACGTATCAAATGGATCCGGCCAATATGCGCGAGGCATTGCGCGAAGTGCGACTCGACATCGCGGAAGGCGCGGATCTGGTGATGGTCAAGCCGGCCCTCCCCTACTTGGACATCATTCATGCCGTGCGGGCCCAGGTAGACGTCCCGATCGCGGCCTATCAAGTCAGTGGCGAGTACGCGATGATCAAGGCGGCGGCCCAGCAGCAGTTGATCGACGGCGACGCGGTCATGCGCGAGTCGCTGCTCGCAATCCGCCGCGCCGGCGCGGACGTGATTATTACCTACGCGGCGGCGGACGTGGCCAAAATATTGGCGTAAGCAACGGCTGCGGTTCTATGGTGAATACGGGTCCTTGCAGAATTGTACGGGTGGAATCAGTCCATCCGGGCTGTACGGATCGTGCGGGAGAAAACTCTGCCAATAGGGAAGTTCATTGCCCAATTGGCCATGCTGGTTACTTCCCCAACATCGCGCCTTACCGCCATCCTCGACCACACACGTATGATGGCCACCCGCACTGACGGCAGCCATGTCGATGAGACCGACTGATTGCGCTTGGGCCGTCCACCCATTCAGTTTAACTCCGAGCTGCAACGATCCGTTAAGCCCCCAACAGAGTACATCGCCAAAACCGATCAACGCGCAGGTGTGATAATTGCCCGCCGAGGTAAAGTAGGTCCCCACGGTTGGGACCCAGTCAGCCCACGCACGATACGATTGCGTCCACGCCGGTGTGCCCAACTGCCCAAGCCAATTCGCCCCCCAGCACCAGAGCTTACCGTTCTTGTCGGTGGCGCAGGTGTGGCTGTTTCCCGCATCCACGGCCGTCATTTCCGTGAGGGTCTTGATGTATTGCCCCTCTCCCGTCGGGGTGCCGTACGGATCGCCGGGGATGGGCACACCCAACTGACCAACCATATTCGCCCCCCAACAAGTCACGCGTCCGTCTTCCGCGAGTAATGCACAGGTATGATCGCCGCCGGTCGTCACCGCAGCGGCCTTTGCGAGCACAGGGACGTTGGGCATCGTGGGCTGGATGGGAATCGCGCTGCCCGGCGACGCAGGCGTCACCACTTGCGCGGAGTCATTCTTCCCCCAACACCACGTCTTGCCGAGCTCATCCACGACACACGTATGGTTGCCGCTGGTGTCGAGCGACTGCACGTCTTTCCACAGCGACGCGATATTTCCATACGGATCGCCGGGGAGCGCGGCGGGGTCTTGCCCGGCGGCGATGTTGTTCTGCGGCCAGCAGCGCACCACGCCACCCGCCAACGCGGCACAACTCAAGTCATCCCCGGCTGCCAGATGCGTGGCCGTCGCAATGCCGGGCACTTGGATTGGGACATTGCTTCTCGACACGTCGCCGGATGGGAGTCCCAGTTCGCCCGAATAATTGGCCCCCCAACACCAGACGGTCCCCGGGACCTGCGGCGTATCGACCCGCGCACACGTGTGATCCATCCCCGCGCTGACCGATCGCACAACGAATTGCGCGGGATCGCATTCGCCTTCGACCAGATGGGGAACGCATGCGTATTGCCGAATTTGTCCGCCGGGAACGAGTGAAGACTGACTTAAGCCCGCGTAGAGGGTGCCGTCCAGGGCATGCAACGTAATACGCCCGTCACCGAGATGCAGCGCCGGACCGATCGGTTGCCACGACACGGCGCCCGGCTTCGAGAAGTCCGCTCGATACACCCGCCCGAGAGAGGTGCCGTACAACGCACCCGAATAGAACAGTTGAGGAAAAACGGTCTCGTCGGAGGAGAGCTGTTCCCAGAGAGCGGCCCCCGGCGCCAATTTCCAGAGCATGGGTTGGCCATCCGGATATGCAAAGACGAATGAGGTTCCATCCGCGACCACCACGCCACCCGCCATTCCGGAAAAGAGATTCGGATATGCAGAACCGATCGGCTTCCACTCGGCTGTGGCGCTGTCATAGCCAAAGAGTTGGTCGGTCTGATCGAGACTGATCGGGATGACTAACTGTCCATCGAAGACTTGCATCTCTTCAACCGCGGCCCCTATCTGCAAGCCGGCACTCGCGTTGACCCATTGCACAACGCCATCCGGTTGGGTCACCATCCGAAACACACTGCAATTGGCCCCATCCAACGGACACAGATTTCCAAAACCGATCCGCTGCGCCGCAAACAGCTCGGTGCCGTACGCCTCCAGTTGCGTGAGCGGCGCGGACGTTGGGAGCAATTCCCAATGTTCAGAACCGTTCAGGCGATAGAGATGTCCCTCCACCGTCGCGGCGTAGAGCTGCGCATTGAAGGTTGTGAGGTCGCTGACGGTTTCATTGGCGCCCAGGCCTTCTCCGAGCACGTCCCAACTCTTCGCCGTACTATTCCAACGGATCACTTGGGCCGCTCCCTCAGCGGCATTGCCCCCTGCGTACAGCGTCCCGTTGTATGTATGGAGGGTGAGCACCGACTTCAGCGGGGGTTGCAGCGGGAGCCACAATTTCGTCGTTCCGTCGGGACAGGCATCGGCCGCAGGTGGATTTGTTGCGCAGGGATTTCCATACGAATCGATTATGAGTGGTGTGTAGCTGGTCTTGCCGGTCAACGGGTCACACGCATCGGTGGTGCAGAGGTCGCCGTCGCTCGGGATTGGGAGCGGAGCGTGTGCGATTTGTCCCGTCGCGGGATTGCAACTGTCAGCGGTGCACGCGTCGTTGTCATCGATCGAAGGCGTCGTAATTGCGATGCCTCCGGTCAGCGGATCGCACGTTTCGCTAGTGCAGAGGTCGCCGTCGTCGATCTGTTTGGGCAGATGCGTGGCCACAAAACCGGTCTCCGCATTACACGCATCAATAGTACACGCATTGCCGTCGTCCACGGTTTGGGTCGTACAGGGATTCGGCTTGCAGACTCCGGCCGGGGAGAGGCAACCGAATTCGCACGGACTGTCGGTTTTTTCGATCTTGCCGTCTTGGCAGAAATATTGGCGCAGCGTGGTCTCGTACAGACACAAATCAGCGTGATACGAATCTTGTCCGCTAATTTGTGTATGTACGACGCCTGCAGCGAATGGATCGTTCGCGGTATCGCTCTGTTCCTCGCACAACACGCAGACGCCGACCGCGTCGCTGCAGAACATGCCGATCGGGCAAGGGACGACGGGCTGAGCAAAACAGGGCGGTTCGGTCGCACAGGCGTATTCTTGGGTGGCGTTCTGTCCGGCACAGGCATCGAGTTTGACCGTGACTTGGGCTCCGGGCGCCGTGGTCGTCACATCGAGCTGTCCCGCCAACAACGGACTGTTAGCCTGATCGGTGTCGCTAACACACACACACTGCGGGGCCGGTCCTGGGACGCAGATCGCAAGCGTCGGATCGCAGGTTTCTCCGTCGGGACAGAACTTGAGGAACGTGTTGTACCCCAATGCCGGATCGGGATTGTCGCAAGTGGTCTCCAACACTTGCAAGGTCCCACTGCAGGAGTCGGTCTTCGCGAACGGTTGGCCGTTCACGGTCCCGCTGACACTGTCCGACTGATGGACATCGTCTTTCTTGCCGGGCAGGTCCGTCTCGGTGCAGGCCGCGGGTTGTTGCGACACGCACACACCCTTCTGACAGACTTCACCGGCCGCACAGGGGACAACCGGCGAGGTAAAACCATCCTGGGTCAACGGGGCACAGCCGTGTTCCACGACGCCGGACGTTCCCTGGCAGGTGTCGAACTCCGAGAACCATTGGCCACTCATCGCAGACTTGCCGTGGATCCACCCATACTTGTGGGGATCATTCGTGGCGTCGGTGTCGGTACAAATGGGCTCCGGCGCAGGGACGCCGGCACAGAGCCCTTTTTGACACACGGCTCCCGGCGGACAATCGGTCAGATCGGTGAGGTATTTGCCATCGGGCCCGCAGATGACGTGCAGCACGGTCGTGGCCGTGGCGCACATATCGAGATGCGTTTGCCCACCGCACGCGCCGGTCGCCGGACCACCGTTGACGCAAATTACTGTGGCGTACGGATAGGTCTGCGTCGGATCGGGGTCGGTGCAGACATTGGGTTGCGGTTGATGACACAGGCCTTGGCCGTTGGCGTCTATATACGGATACTCGAGCTGCAATCCGAATAGATCGGGACATTGGTCTTCGCATTCGCTGGCCAGCAGCTGACAGTCCGGCACGCTGGGGCAGACATCGAGGCCTAAGTCGATATTGTCTTTGCAGCATACATCCGTCGTCGGGTCGCAGGACGGCGGTGGTGGGGGCAGTGGACCACAAAAGGCCGCCGACTGGCCGGTCTCCGGTACCGTCCCGACTTGGCATTCCGTGCCGGCCGGACATTTGATCGGGATGGAATCGAGCATCGGTTGTTTGCCGCTCTTGACCGGCTTCAACCGACAAATGCGCTCTTGGAGAAACTGCGGCGTCTTGCAGCTGTCCACAGCGGCCAACGACTCCCACTTCGGCGTGCCCCCGCCCAACGGCGGATTGAAGACATACGATTGGACAGCGCCGGGAATGGCCACTTGCGGATCGGTCGGTGCGAGCGGCAGCTTGGTGACGCCGGCGTCGCTGTCGTCACACATCGGGCGACATTGAAAATCGGCGCAGACGAATCCCTCGCCCTTCGAGGCGTTGCCCTTCTTGGCACAATCGGTGTCGTGCGTGCATTCGTATTTTGCTACCAACACCCATGGCGGCAGGCGCAATCGTTCTTCCGCGCGCCGTGCCTCGGGAGGCGGCGGGAGTTGCGGGTCCCGCTTCCACCACGGCGGCGGATCGGCATGGCCGACACTCGCCACTGCGAGCGCTGCCAGCAAACCACTCCCGATCCATCGCCGCCACCACTGCATGCTCGGCCCACCCCTTCCGACTTACGCACTGAAGCACTTAGGTACTTACGCACTTCACAGCCCGCATTGCCCATCTTTGCACTGCTGACTCGGGCACCCGAATTTATGGAAACCAAACTTGCCGCACGGACCGCACTGTACTTCGATCACGGCGGAAAAATCGTCGACGCAGAAGTCACCTTGTTTGACCGTGCCGCCTCCATTGAAGGTCATCGTGACATCGCCGCGGAAAAAGAGGTTGCTCCCTTTATCGGTGTCGTCACATTGCGGCGGCGGCCCGCTGGGGCAGGCACACTGCGGATCATTCGGCGTCTTGCCGCAATCGAGCGTCGGGTTATCGCATGCGTCGCCGATGCCGTCGGCATCGCCGTCTTTTTGGTCGGGGTTCGGAATTTGTACGCAGTTGTCTTGCGGGTCCGGCACGCCGTCTTTATCGGTATCGTCGACTTGTGCCGGCTTGGCATCGCACGCATCGCCCAGCGTATCGCCGTCGCTGTCTTCTTGCTGCGGATTGTAATCGTTCACGCAATTGTCGAACGCATCGACGATACCGTCTTTGTCGGAATCCTTGCAGGCCGGACTGGTGGGATCTTTTTCACAGGTGGCGACATCGGGCGGTTGCAACGGGACACAGACACCTTCGATGCACTCAGCCGCGTTCGGACAAAAGACCAGATCGTATTTGCGCCCTTGCGATCCGCCTGTCAGACACGACCATTTGATGACCGCACCAAACCCTTGTGCCGGCTCGCAGTGATCCGTTTCCTTGAACGGGTGCCCGAAACCATCCTTGCCTTCCACACTACCCACTTGCGTGAGGTTCTTCGAATCACTGCTCGTGTCGGTACACTCCGGCGACACGAAGGGTTGACAGATCCCCTTTGTCTCCGGCGTCGTCGCTTTCGGATCACAATCTTCGCCGCTGGCGACGTCACACCACGCGGCTTGCTCCACGACCGCCGCTCCGTTGCAGCTGTACTGGTACAGGATCGGCTTCCCCGCCGCAAAGACACAAGTGTCGCCCTTCGGATTCGTGATTTTGCTCGGCGGCGGAATCAGGCAGCCGGAGATTTCGATCCCGGATTGTAGCGTTCCATAAAGGTGCACGTCCTGTCCCGAATCGGTGTCGGCCTCGCAAATCGGGGTCGTTTGCGGAATGCAAGGCGGCTGCCCGCCGCCGCTACTGCTGCTGTTCCCGCCTCCATTGCTGCTGCTCCCGCCGCCGTCTATACATTTTGGATCGTTCGGGGTCTTCGCACAGTCGACGTTTTGACACTCCGGCAACTCCGGCGTCTTCGCGCAATTGATCCCATCGTCCGGCGGCGCACTACCAGTGCAAGCGCCGGTTTTCGGATCGCAGATGGCCCCCGGCGCGCACCACGCGGTCACCCATTGCAACGTTTGTTGACAGCTCCCCCCACAGGCCGCGTTCGCGACTTTCGTCGGATCGAGCGTATCGCATTGGTCACAATAAAAAGACTGTTCCCCTTTGGCATCGGTCAACGCCACACATCCGACTTGGGTAGCGGCCAGGTTCATTGCCGATGCATCGCAGGTCCCGCCCCCGGTCGGCACGCACACCCCTTTTTGACATTGCATCCCCGGTGCACACGGCGTCGTGGAGGTGCTCCAAATTTCCTCGCTGGTGCATATCGTATGGGTCACGACCTGCCCGGCACACGTGTCGCTGCCATCGTTTGGGGCACAATAGTTGATGACCTTCTCGACGGCGCCGTTCGGACCGACGAGCTCGTTGATCGTCGCATCAGGAAATTGTGCCGCGGTGATTTGCTTGGAACAGGCCACGCCCTTCGCGATACACGTGTCGGAGTTCTTATTGGCATTCGTATCAATCGGCAGCATGTCGTCGGGACAGATACAACTGTCGGGGGCGCCATTGCCCGTGACATCGAGGAACGCTTGTCCCGTCAGACAGCCGTTCGAGCCTTGTTTAACACACTGGCCGTTTTGGCAACTCTGCCCAGTCGGGCAATGGAACAGGTAAAAATCGGGGGCGCTTTGCTGCGTCGGATCCACAATCGTATTGTCGGTGACACAAAACCGCTCTTTCACCTGTCCCCCTTCACAACTGTCGTAATAGGAGGTGGACTTGCCGTCCTGTTGAAAGATCAGCAGCCCGGTGGTGAAGAGGACCGTGTCGCTCACTTGTTTGTGCGGCGGAATCGTGATCAGACCACCTTTGTAGATCGGGCCTGGTTGGTCGCTTTTGCCGCACCCCGTCTGCTCGGCCTGTTTCTTGGTAATGAAGTAATCGATCATCTGCTTGTAGGATTTCACGCGATTCAGCTGCTTCGGGAGACGCGTGACATGGAGATCCTCTTTGTGGATCACCGGGCAGAGCCACGCCGGCAGGTTCGGCGGGCATGCAGGAAAAGATTTAGCCACCGCAGGAAACGACAACAGGAGCAAACACGCCATGACGCCGAGCCGCCACCATGCCATGTGGACATCCTTTCATAGTAATGCGGCCACGACAATCTGAAATATGCCGTGCCGCGTATGAACTATGTTCTCCACCACTCCGTTGACGACACTAGCGATCGGCTGGCACTTCTGATACAGGGCGCCGATGCGCATTCAATGGACACTCTATTTCAAAATGCTGGCCGGACTCTTCGCGGTGCTCAACCCGCTCGGGGCGGTCCCGCTCTTTGCGTCGCTGACGCAGGCACGCACGGGCGCGGAGCGGCGCCATATCGCGCGCGTCGCGTCGTGCACCGTGCTGGTCGTGTTGGCCGTGGCCGCCGTCGGCGGGGAACCGCTGCTGGGGGTGTTCGGCATCAGCTTAGCGTCGTTTCGGATCGGCGGCGGGATCCTGATCTTATTAATGGCGATCGCAATGCTGCATGCGAAACGGTCCGGCGCCAAGGGATCGGCCGAAGAATCGGCCGAGGCCGTGGAGCGACAAGACATCGCCGTCGTCCCATTAGGGCTCCCAATGTTGGCGGGTCCCGGCTCGATCAGCACCGTAATCCTGTATCGCCATCAAGCGAAAGGCGCGCTGACGTTGGCCGCGATCGCCGTAATCATTTGTGTCGTCGCGCTGTCGGTCTACTTGATCTTGAACTTTGCGACGCCGCTCATCAGCCGACTCGGCAAAACGTGGCTCAACATCATTAACCGCGTGATGGGCCTCGTCCTCGCGTCGTTAGCGGTCGAATTCATCGCCGAAGGCCTGATCGACTTCTTCCCGATCTTGGCGAATGGGGCGCGGTAGCACTTCTGGAATGGCTTGCTATCGCACGATTTCCGCTTCCATCCAGGTCAATTCGTTGCTCAACATCTGTTTCGCGAGTCGCGCCGCACGAGCGTCAGAGGCCGACGTGAACGTGGCAAACGACTGCGCCACGCGCTCGCGCGCCTCGCGACAGAAGAGATCGGCGAGTTGCAACGGTGCGGTATCGGCCGGATTCGTATGCACCATCCGAGCGGCCTTCGCACAGCTGGCAGTCATGGCGAAGAGTTGCGTGCCGATATCGACCGCGCGCCACAACACCATTTGGCGCCGTTCCAGTTTCGGCCCGAAGCGGCCCATCGCATGGAACAGGCCGCGCGCCAACCGATGTGCGGCGCGCTGCACGAACCGGAGGTGCGACTGCAACATGGCTGGGACGCCGGTCACGGTCGGGCATGGATGGTAACACCATTGTTGCGGATACCAACGGCCGTAAAAACCGCACATCGTGCCGAGCGTCTTGAGCTTCAATCCCCACGAGGCCTTCGGGTTGAAGATCGCGCCGGCAACGCTCAAATGTGCATCGAGCGCCTCGCGCGCGATGAAGAGCCGCATGATCTCGCTGGAGCCTTCGAAGATCAGGTTGATCCGGCAATCGCGCATGATCCGTTCGATCGGGTCCGGGGCCTCGCCACGCGCCTTCAATGAAGTCGCCGTTTCGTAACCGCGCCCCCCCTTCACTTGCATCGCTTCGTTGACCACGTCCCAACACGTCTCGCTGCAGAACATCTTGGCCATTGCGGCTTCCAGACGAATATCCGCGCCACCGCGATCGACCATCGCGCAGACCAACCACGTGACCGCCTCCATCGCAAAGGTGTTGGCCGCCATCCGCCCGAGCCGCACCGCGACCGCCTCGTGCTGTCCCACCGGTTGGCCCCACTGCACGCGTTCACCCGCCCAACGCCGCACGATTTCCAGACAGCGCCGCACCGCACCGAGACACGACGCCGGCAGCGTCAGCCGACCGGTGTTCAGCGTAGTCAGCGCCAGCTTCAAGCCAGCACCCGGTTTCCAGAGGATGTTTTCCTTCGGCACGCGCACGTTTGTGAAACGCAGCAAGTTGTTACGGATTCCCTTCAGGCCCATAAAGTCGCACCGATGCACGACTTCGAACCCGGGCATCGTTTTCTCGACGATAAACGCCGTGAGCTGTTTCTTCTCCCGTTTCCCATCAACGATCGACGGCGTGCGCGCCACCACCACGATGTAGTCAGCGACATCGCCGTTGGTGCACCAGAGCTTCTCGCCGTTCAGAATGAACGCTTGGCCGTCATCGGTCGGCGTGGCCGTGGTCGTCATTTGGGCCGGATCGGAACCGACGCCGACTTCGGTCAGCGCGAACGCCGAGATAGCGCCGCGCGCGAGCATCGGGAGATATTTCTCTTTCTGCTCCGGCGTCCCGAAGAGTTTCAGCGGCTGCGGCAATCCGATGCTTTGGTGCGCAGAGAGCCACACGGCCGTACTGGTGCAATGGCTGGCGATCAGCGCAATCGCGCGATCGTAATTGATTTGCGAAAAGCCGAGCCCGCCGTACTCCTTCGGGATCTTCATCCCGAAACAACCGAGCCGCATCAGGCCGTCGATCACAGCCGGGGGCAATTCCCCGGTGCGATCGATCGCCTCGGGATCGAGGTGTTCGCGCAGAAATGGTGTGAGCTGCGCCAAAAAGGCGTCTCCGACGGCCCGATCGGCGGGATCTTGTTCAGGATACGGAAAAATCAGCTCATGACGAAATCGCCCCATGAAGAGTTCGGCGACGAAACTCGGGTGCGTCCATTCCGTCTCGCGTGCCGCCTCGACGACTTCCAATGCCTCCGCCTGCCCTTTATTGTCCGTCCGAATCGCCGCTTCGCCCATGGGTGCCCCCTGTTGCAATCGGTTGATACGTGGGCGCGACCTGTAGCACGGGCCGAGATGCGGGGCAATGATTGGGGTTCGGAGATTCGGCCGTGCTGTCGGCGTCATGGATCGGAGCAAGGAGGAAAAACCGGCAACATATGGCACATCACTGGTAAGAAGAACCGGTTGTGCCCTCTTCGCTCCAGTTGACGGTGGGACACGGCATCTGTACAACCTGACCGTGCCGATTCACATATGCCCAGTCTGTCTGAAAAAATTCTCGGTGAAACCGGCGCATGCGGCCCGCGGCTGGGGAAAGTTTTGCTCTATTCCCTGTCGATCAACGGGTCAATTACGCGGACATGTTTATGCCTGTCACGAGTGTGGCCGCGAAATTTATCGGCGACCGGCGGACGTACGCAAATCTGCGAGTAACCGCTATTTTTGTTGTGTCGCATGTCACTGTGCATGGGAAAATGCCCACGTTCGTTGTGGGACCAATGCCCCAAACTGGGTGGCAGGTCATAGTGCGTACCGCCAACTGCTGCGCCGCCACGGCACGCCCGAGATCTGTAACCGCTGCGGCCTCGCTGATGTACGAGTCTTGGTAGTTCACCATCGAGATCGGAACAGGAAAAACAACACTATTGAGAATCTGGAATGGCTATGCCAGAACTGTCACTGCCTGGAGCATTGGGGTAAAACGTAGTTTGATGGTGGCTATAGTGTAAAGGTAGCACGAGAGATTGTGGCTCTCTTAGTACGGGTTCGAATCCCGTTAGCCACCCCACGTCATGCGATAGGTGAATCCCGCCAGAATCCTGAAGGCAGGGACTCCGGCCCCGCGCACCAGGGGAAGCGATGCGCCCACACGGGCGGTCAGACGATCCTTGGGGGATCGATAGGAAAGGCCGGTTCTCAATTCAGCCGCAGTGCGGCGCCGGTCTTGAAACGGGGCAGTAATAGATGTCGCCGCAGAGACTTGCAGTCCGAAAGAGACGTCGTCCCCCAGTGGGACCACGCCCCCCGCGCCGACGAGTAGGCGGCTCGCAAAGTCGAGATCATGGAGTTGGACGCGTTCACGTCCCTCCACACCGACGTTCAATCCCACTGCGCACGGACCCCACTGGGCATCCAGTACCGCGATGCCGCCGCCGGTGGGCCGTGTATCGCCCACGAAATACGCGGCTTCTCCGTTGGGTATCGTGATGAAGGGAAGCAGCGCCACACCGACCGCATGTTGTCGACTGTCCTGCACGACAAACCGGCCTCGTAACGCAACGTCTCCAAGATGCAAGGCGGTCGCGGACATCGCGACGGGATCCTCAGGATCGGTGAAAGACTCCGACCAGACCAGCGGAAGCACCGCCTCAAGCTCCCACCAATCGGCCGGCGCCCATGCAACCCCGATGTGTTGCACTACGATGCTGTCCACGACTCCACGAAACACGGCACCCCCGACCGTCAGTTCCATGGGTGCGTAGGAAAAATCGATATCGGAGGAAAAGCGGATCGACCGTGCAGGGGGATTGACGGACCGATAGAGTGCAAGGAAATCTCCCGGTCCCGTTGCGGGATAGGACAAGAGCGAAAAACGGTCGGTCACAGCCAACGATGCCCCGGTGAAAAACCCCCATCCGACGACACTCAACAGCACTATTTTCAATAGCTGCACGCTTCCCCCATTTGGACAACGACCACTACGGGATCAATGAGCACCCAAAGGCATTGGCCCGTCCACCGAAAGAACTGGCCCGCCCTGGCCCATCCGCCATGGTTTCCCCTGCACTCGTGTCCTCGCCATTATTGAGCCCTCGCAGATTCACACGCACACTCTTGCCCACCGATGTTGTCGTGTAGATTTCCAAGTCACCATCGGCATCGTCGTCGAGCAACAGCAGACTCTCCCCAAGCGCTTGACCTGCGTCGCCTACCACTTTCACGACCTGACTGCTCGCACTCAGCGCGATGCTGCCTTCCCAGACGGACCTGCCGAAGACAACATAGATGGCGCCGCTCCCGCCGGCTTCCGCAGGAGAGCCGATGACTAAATCGCCACATCCGTCCCCGCTGACGTCACCGACAGCCGCCGTTTCTCCAAAGTCGGAATCTTCACTGGCAATGACGACATCGGCGTCCGCCGCCCCCGAGCCGGTGCCCGCCAACGGACCGAAGTAGATCGCCCCTCCTTGGAGAGTGCCGGCAAGCGCCACGTCGTCTGCGCCATCACAGTTGAGGTCGCCCGTGGCTTCCGTCGCAGCCTGCACGCCTCCGTCAAAATCGAAGTCCGGCGGCTCACTGGATAGATCCATATTCCCGCCAGTCACGTTTTCCCCTGCGATAATGAAACGACGCTCCGCTGCAGTCGCATGACCCGAACTCAGTACCAAGTCGTCCCCTGGAGAACCGATCAGGTCCGCGATGTGAATCGACGCGATCGGATAGGCCTCGCTTCCGAGGATTTCCCAAACGACCTGATTATGTGCGTTCAACACAAAAACCTTCCCGTACGATCCGGCCCCGGGCGCCGCCACGACGACTTCTTCCACTCCATCGTCATCGAGATCCCCATGCGCGACCGACGCCCCTAGCCGATCGCCCTCATCCTCCCCCGCTAAGACCTGCCCCGATGTCGGCTGCAGGTCCACGACACCGGTCACCTCACTCGCACGCGCTACCACATACACACCGCCACGATCGGCCGCTTCACACGGCATCCCGAGAATCATCCGCTCATCCGCTGTGATCATCACATTGTAATCCGGGCACTCAGTCGGCAGCATGACCGTGCCCAAGGCGAGCGCAAGACACGCCCTTCCATCCTGACAACGCCACGCCTCGATCAACGACCCACCCACAACGCCCATGACCAGACTATCTTGGGATTGCAGCGTCGCGTGCACGACGTGGATGATCACCGTATCACTGCTTGACGCCTCTTCACAGTCCGTCACCGTCACCGTGACCACGACATCTTGCGCGCTGTCCGGTGCCGTATACCCCGGAGAAACCGTCGTGGCATTGCTCAACGTTCCACTGTCCGCATCCCAGAGATAGGCGCTGGCCGTAGATCCGCTCCCATCGAGCGTGATCGACTCCCCTACTGCCACCGTCTGGTCCGACCCGGCATCGGCCCGGGCACCCAGCGGCGTACAGGCCTCTGTGTCACTCTCTGTCTCTGTTGCTCCCTCATCACTGGGCGGCTCCGTATCGTTATCCGTGATCGACACACTCACGTTGGCCGCAGCGATGCCTTGATAGCCGACATCAGCACTCGTGACGGCATGCGTGATCGTGGCGGATCGCGTCCCATTCACAACGCTGTCATCCGTCGCCGTGACACCGACACTCTGCGCCACGTTCCAATTGGCCACCGTGAAGGTCAACGATGACGGACTCACGGACGCGCCGACGCCTGCCGTGAGCGTGACGGTCACGTTGGCAACAGGCTGGCTCGCCAGGACGATCGTATAGTTGTCAGCAGCGCCCGCCTCGGCAACCGTGGTCGATCCGCCACTTTCCGCCACCGTGACTCCGGCACTGTCGTTATCCGTGATGGCGACCGTGACCCCATTGATCCCGATACCGTGATAATTCGTGTCGCTGCTCACGGCGACGTGTGAGATCGTGGCCGTATGATTGCCTTCCACCCGCGCGTCATTCACTGCCGTCACTGTGATCGTTTGCGGCACGTTCCAGTCGACACTCGTAAACGTCACCGAGCTCGGACTGACCGTGACGCCGTAGTCCGCATCCCCCGATGTCGGAGTGATGACCACATCGGCCGTCGGTTGAGACGTCAACACCACAGTGTAGGAGTCGGTGCCACCGGCTTCCGTGGCATTCGTGCTGCCGCCGGATTCGGCAACGCTGATACCGGCGCTCTCGTTATCCGTGATGTTAATGGTCTTCGAGGAAGAGAAGGAATTGTAGCCGACATCGTTGCTCGTCGTCGTCACAGAGAGGGTCTGGGTGTGATTCCCTTCGGCCACCGAGTCATTGACTGCCGTCACCGTGAGGGTTTGCGGCACGTTCCAATTGCCTGCGCCGAACGTCAGATTCGTCTGATCCGACGATAGTTGCGATCCGCCGGACACGGCCACCGTGACATCCGCCGTCGGTTGCGATCCGAGCACGATCGTGATCGTGTCCGTCACTCCACCTTCAGTCACATTCGTGGCCCCACCGCTTTCCGTCACCGTCAACGCCGCCGTGTCGTCATCCGTGATGGTATACGTATGCCCCGCCGTCGTCCCGAGCGTCGCATTGCTCGGATTCGAGAGCGTCAGGATCATCGTCTCGTCGCCTTCAGCTAACGCGTCATCCACGACCGTGGCCGAGACGTTCGTCGAGGTATTGCCCGCCGTGATCGTCGCGGTCCCGTTGGCTAACGTGTAATCGGTCCCGCTCCCCGTCGCCGTGCCACTCAGCGCATAATCGACCGTCACGTCGCGTTCCGACACGGCCGAGAGCGCAATCGTGATCGTCGCGGGAGTGGCCGACTCCGCACCGCTGCTGCTCGAGGCCGAAAATGCAATTGTCGGCGTCGCGTCGTTGTCCGTGATCGTCGCGACGCCCGTACTGTCGCTGAGCGTCGCATTCGCCGCGTTCGACAGCGTATTGGTGATCGTCTCGTCCGCTTCATCCAACGCATCGTTCGCGATCGTCACGGCGTACGTTTTGTCGCCCGTCTGGCCCGTGGTCCACGTCAGCGTCCCGTTGGTGGCTGTATAATCCGCTACAGCGGTCGCCGTGCCATTCGATGTGGCGTAATCGACCGTCACACTCGAGGCGCTATAGCCCGTCATTGTTACGGTAACGGTCGCAGTGCCGGCACTTTCATCCACGCTCACATCCGCCACGGCCACCGTCGGCGTCGCGTCGTTGTCCGTGATCGTATAGGTATGAATAGTATTCGCGCCGAGCGTCGCGTTGCCGGGATTGGCAATCGTGACTTCGATCGTTTCATCGGTTTCATCCAACGCATCGTTCACGATCGTCGCGCCGATATTCGTCGTCGTGCTCCCGGCGGCAATCGTCGCCGTGCCGCTCGCGAGGGTGTAATCCGTGCCCGACCCGGTCGCCGTGCCGCCGCTTACGGCGTAGTCGACCGTGACATCGCGCCCCGACACCGCCGACAACGTCAGTTCCATATTCCCAGGCGTCGTCCCTTCGCCCCCACTCCCCGTCGTCGCCGTAAAGGCAATCGTCGGCGTCGCGTCGTTGTCGGTAATTGTTGCAGTGCCCGTGGCATCGCTGATCGACGCATTCGCCGCATTCGACAGCGTATTGGTGATCGTCTCGTCCGCTTCATCCAACGCATCGTTCGCGATCGTGACCGTATACGTCTTGTCGCCCGTTTGGCCCGTGGTCCACGTCAGCGTCCCGCTGGCACTCGTATAATCCGCCACCGCGGTCGCCGTGCCATTCGAGGTCGCGTAATCCACCGTCACGCTCGCGCCGCTGTAGCCCGTCATCGTGACCGTCACCGTCGCGGTCCCCGCCGCTTCATCCACGCTCACATCCGTCACCGCCACCGTCGGCGTCGCGTCGTTGTCCGTGATCGTATAGGTATGAATGGTGTTCGCGCCGAGCGTCGCGTTGCCGGGATTGGCAATCGTGACTTCGATCGTTTCATCGGTTTCATCGAGCGCATCGTTCACGATCGTCGCGCCGATATTCGTGGTCGTGCTTCCAGCTGTGATCGTCGCCGTGCCGTTGGCGAGCGTGTAATCGGTCCCGCTCCCCGTCGCCGTGCCGCCGCTCACGGTGTAATCCACGGTCACATCGCGGCCCGACACCGCCGACAGCGTCAGTTCCATATTCCCAGGCGTCGTCCCTTCGCCCCCACTCCCCGTCGTCGCCGTAAAGGCAATCGTCGGCGTCGCATCATCGTCCGTGATCGTGCCCGCCCCCGTGGCGTCCGCGATCGTCGCGTTCGCGGCATTGCTCAAGGTCGCCGTATACGTTTCGTCCACTTCGTCCAACGTATCCCCCAGGATCGGCACATTGAACGTCTTCGTCGTCTCTCCTGCCGCAAAGCTCAACGACCCGGAGACTATGGTGTAGTCCGTGCCCCCCGTGGCCGTACCGTTCGAGGTGGCATAATCGACCGTCGCGGCCTGACCGCTGACCGCACTCAACGTTACGGTGAACGTGGCATTCGATGATCCGGCATTGCCCTCCGCCAATGCCACGTCATTGATGGTCAGCGAGGGGAGGGCGACCGCAAACGCCACGGCCCCTCCGTTGGCCGTGCTGTACGAAGAGACGGCAGCGGAGGCATCGATCGCCCGTACCTTCCAATAGTAGCTGGCCGCCGACAACGATTGGCCTTCACTCCCCGTGCTGTAGGTCCCCCCTCCGGCCGCTTGCCCGACGGTGAAGGATGTAGATCCCTCCGCTGCCAACGCCGATGTGTACTCGACGACTGGCGACGCAAAATCACTGGAGTCGTCAATGAGGATCTGAAATTTGACTTGGTCGTCTTCCGGATCATCCGTAGTGAAACTCAGAGTCGGCGTGAAGTCATACCCGGTACTGCCATCAACGTACGAGACACCCCCAAGCGCTGAAGGCGCGCTTGGAGCCTGATTGCCTTGGGTCTGGTTGGTCGTCCCCGCAGCACCCGCCGTGGCCGTACCGGACGCAGTCCCCCCCGTTACGGTCAGGGTTACGGACGATAAGGAGCCATAGTTGATAATCGAGATGCGCCCTCCACCCCCGCCGCCGCCAGCCGCTCCACCATCCCCCCATGTTGTAGTCCCTCCGGCAGCGCCAATTGCCGAAATCGAGCCAGTGCCGGTCACATTCCCGCCCCCGCTCATATTGATATAGACGGATCCCCCGGCCCCGCCACCCTGGGCATTCGCATAGGAACTCGCCCCGGCTTCGCCATCCGCCGTGATCCGCTCGCCCCCACTCGCAAGGGTTAAGGCATCCCCCGTCCCAGTAATGACCAGCTCAACAGTCCCGCCGCCGTCCGTGCTACCGCTAATGCACCCATTCGCACCGCCGGAGCCGTGGTTCACTGGTGCCGCGGCATCGTCATACGCAACGCCGCCAGCCGCTGAACCATCCGCTGGCTTTCCACCGGCACCACCATGACCTCCGCCGCCCGGCTGAGAACCGTTAATCAATTTTCCACCACCGGGCCCAGTCCCCGACTGGTTACAAGTCTGACCTCCCTTATATCCCTGGCCGTCGACGTCGATTTTCCCGGTCGCGCTAATGACCACGCTACCGGCCTGAATCTTGACCTCGTTGTACAGTGTCATGAGCGCGATCCCAACCCCACCACCATGGATGATCTGCGAGGTCCCGTTGGCGGCGCGGGTGCATCCCGTAAAGGTCGTCCCGGTCGTGCCCGTATACGTGATTTGCTCGTCGTCCACGATCAGGGTCCCGGAGGAGGGAAACGTCGCCGCCGAGGCGACATTCAGGGTAGTATCCCCTACCCAGATGGTCGAGGAAACCGTCGTGCTCGGGTTGGCGGTGTGGGTCAACGTGCCGTCGATGGTTAATGAATTGATCGTCTTCGCCGTCGTGCCGGAGGTCGTTACCGTATGCCCGGAGGCGATCGTCACGTCATCGCTCGCCCCGGGTTCGGCGCCGCACGTCCATGTCCCCGCAGCTTCCCAAGCCCCGGAGGCCTGCGACGTACAAACCGCAGCCCACGTTGGTGACGACCATAAAAGCAGCAGCGCCGCCGCAACGCCGCCCAGGGCACAATTAGCAACTACTCGAAAAGTAACGTTGTGCGCGGCGCTCGTCATTAAAGAGTTCAATTGTATTCCCAGCCGAACCAATCTCCCCTGATAGTCATCGCCTGACACGCATCAGCCACTGCCCGGCGTGAGGGACCTATTCAGGGCGTTCACTTTTCCCCCTTGCATTGTTCCCTCGCGTTGCTACGATCCCGCCGCATGAAAAACCGTGTGCTGCTGTCGCTACTCTGTGTGCTGGAACTGACCGCCTGTGCGAAAGAGCGATTCGTTGTCGGGAAGGGAGGCGTCGACGGCGACTTTCAGACCTGTCTCGCGCTCTCCGAAAAGAAGAAATTCGAAGAAGCGATCGACTGTCTGGAGATCTACAAATCCCGCTATCGCGGCTCGAAACAAGCGGAAGAGGCCGAACTGGCGGTCGGAGACAATTTTTTCCGCAAGAAAGAATATCTGTTGGCCGCCGAATCGTATCAGGAATTCATCCGCAATCGGCCGCTGCATACGCGGCTCGATTACGCGTATTATCGGCTCGGGCTGTCGTATTTAATGGAGGCCCCGAAGGCAATCGATCGCGACCAACAATACCTCGATGACGCCATCGAGGCGTTGGCCACGCAGCTGGAGCTCTTCCCCAACAGCAGCTACCGCGAGGCCGCCGCGACCCAATTGACCACGGCACGGGTCCGCACGGGCCGACGTCATTACTATATCGGGCGTTTTTACTACCGCACCGGCGAATACCGTGCCGCGCTGCCGCGCTTAGAAGAAGTCATCGCACACTACGCAGAGGTCCCGGAACTCCCGCAGGCCTATTATCAACTCGTGCGCTCTTACGCGCGACTCGGTGACGGCGCGGGCGCGGGCGAAGTCATGGCGCAGATGGAACAGAAACTCCCCGACTCCCCATGGACGACGCGGGCGCGAAAGGCGCTGCGCGCCGTGCCGCCGGGAACCGCACAGGCGATGGTCGAAACGAGAGGACATCATGAAAACCAGTAAGAGTCGCGACCAAGTGGCTGCCGCGAAGCAACACTTTCTGCAGCGCGAATACGAACGCTGCGAACCGCAGTTGCGCCGCATCGCCCAGGAAAACCCGCACTACGCGGACGTCTACAATATGCTCGGCGTGATTTACCACGCGTGGGGCCGCTTCGCGGACGCCGTCCACGCGTTCGAAAAGGCGTTGCACGTCAACGCGCACTACACCGAGGCGCTGCTCAATTTAGCGGTCCTGTATAACGACCTCGGACAATATAAAGAGGCGAAGAAACTCTATACCCAATTGCGCGAGCATACCGCGAAGCGCAAAGGCGTGAAAACGATCGAGCCGGTGTTGCGTGGTAAACTCTCGAACATGCATGCCGAGATCGGCGACATCTATTTCGGTCTCGGATTGTACGAAAATGCGATCGCCGAATACGCACGCGCGCTGGAACTGAATCCGACTTACGCCGACATCCTGACTAAGCTCGGCATCTCGCAACGCGAACAAGGGGCATTGAAGGATTCCGTCGAATCCTTGCGCCGCGCGTGCAAGGCCAACGGGCACTACTCCAACGCGCGCGTCCAGCTCGGACTCACGTATTACGTGATGGGCAAGACTGCGGATGCCAAAAAAGAGTGGCAAGCCATCTTGGACAGCGACCCAACCAATCCCAACGCAAAGATGTATTTAGGCCTCTGCGCCGCGAAGTAGGACTTTTGCATCCTCCCTCACCGCACCATCGTCGACGAATATCGCGTTTATGTGGCGGCACAATGTTCCATCTCCTAAGTCCAGGGTCCCCGAACAACGGACACGGGACACTAGGACATTGGATAATACTATTTACAAAGGATTATTTTAAAGTAGTATGAATGGCATGGAAACACTGCGGTACGCCAAGAAGGCCCAAGTCCTCCTCACCGTGCAACAATTCAACGTCCTGCAACAGGTGGCGCGCCAACAAAAAAAGAAACTGGGGACCGTATTGCGCGAGGCCTTTGCCCGTCTCTATGTCGAGCGGCAACGGGACGCCGAAGTGGATTCCGCTTGTACACGCCTGTTGCAGCTCAAGGCCCCCACGACGGATTGGGCCCGCTTCGAGAAGTCGTATGCGAAGCGAAAATATGACCGACCGACATAGCGATGGCAGAACGACTCTTCCTCGACAGCAACATCATCATGTACGCCATCGGCGGCTCGCATCCGTTGCGGCGCCCTTGTGCGGCCGTTATTGAACGGATCCAGGCTCGGCGCTTGAGCGTCGTCACGAATACCGAGATCGTGCAAGAAATTCTGTATCGCTATCGGGCGCTCGGCAAGGCAGCGCTCGCCCTGGAAGTCGGGGCATTGCTCATGGCCATAGCCGATGAAGTTTTCGGAGTCTTGCCGGAAGATATGCGATTAGCGATGGAGCTGATCCGCCGTCACCCGGCGGTCAATACGCGTGACGCCATTCACTGCGCCACGATGGTCCGGACGCGTACCCGCACGATCATCAGCGCCGATCGCCATTTCGATCAGTTCCCAGCGCTCCGTCGCCTCGACCCCAAGGATTTCGCGGAGACGACGAGAGCATCCGTGTGAGCACGCAAGGCAAATGGCCTACTGACCGGCACTGAAAAAATTGGCGAGCGCGGATACTAGTGCTTCGACCTGTGTCCCACCGCCTTGGGCGAGGTCGGGGCGGCCACCGCCGGTGCCGCCGAGTGCAGCGACGAGCGGCTGAATGAGTTGCGGCGCGGGATACCGATCGCACAGGTCTTTCGTGACCATTACGACCACGCTCGCCTTGCCGTCGCGCACGGTGGCGAGCGCAACGATTCCGGAACCGAGTTGTTGTTTATATTGATCGCCTAACGTGCGCAGCGTCTTTGGATCGACGTCGGGGACCACACGCGCCATCACTTTCACGCCGTTCACGACTCGCACGGCGTTGTCACCCTGTGCGGCACCGGTCGCGGTGCGTTGTCGCGCGGCGCGCAGTTCGCGTTCCATCTCCTTCACTTGCTCCAGCAGTTTGCGGACCTTGCCCGTAACTTCCTGCGGACCCACCTTGAGGAGCCCGGCCAAGTCTCGCTGCTCCCCTTCCAACGACTGGAGATATGCAATCAGCGCGCGACCGCAGACCGCCTCGATCCGCCGGACGCCGGCGCCGACACTCCCTTCGCTGACAACCTTGACCGCGCCGATATCGCCGGTCGCGCGGGCATGCGTGCCACCACACAATTCGATTGAATAGCCGGGCACTTCGACGACGCGCACCACGTCACCATATTTTTCCCCAAAAAATGCCATCGCCCCGCGGGCCAATGCGACTTGCTTCGGCTCTTCGCGAATCGCCAACGTAATATTTTCTTGAATGATTCGATTCGCCTCGCGCTCGATTTCGGTGATTTGATCGGCCGTGAGCGGCGCGAAATGGGCGAAGTCGAAACGGAGCCGATCGGGTGCTACTAACGACCCGGCCTGTTTCACATGTTCGCCGAGCGCCGCGCGCAACGCCTGATGCAGCAAATGCGTGGCCGTGTGGTGTTTGCGAATTTGATTGCGACGTTCAGCATCGATCACCAGACGGACGGCGTCGCTCGCGTGCACGTGGCCCTGCACCACACGCCCCCGATGCACAATAATGCCCGCGTATGGCCGTTGCGTATCGCTAATTTCCACTTCACCGTCGGGACCGAATAACGTTCCGGTATCGCCGATCTGTCCACCTTGTTCGGCATAAAACGGCGACCGATCGGTAACGACTTCCACCGCGTCTCCGACACGCGCTTCGGCAACCGCCACTCCATCGCGCAATAGCGTAACGATCTGCCCGGTTGCGACATCGTCCGTGTATCCGCGAAAGACACTCCGCACGCCTTGCTGCTGCAACACACGATACGCGTCCGCGAGCGTCCCCGCGCCGCTCCCTTTCCAATGCACGCGAGCTTGGGCGCGCTGCCGTTCCATACAGACCTCGAAGCCGGCATGATCGATCGCCACACCGTGCTCTTTCGCGATGTCTTCCGTGAGGTCTTTGGGGAAACCGAATGTGTCGTAAAGTTTAAAGGCCACCGCGCCGGGCAACAGTTGGGACTGTTGCTGCGCCAGCTCGGTAAAGGCCTCGTTCAAGATCGCGAGTCCATTTTCCAACGTCGCAAGGAAGCGCGCTTCTTCATTGCGCATCACTTCGTCGATGAACGCGCGGTGCTGCGGCAGTTCCGGATACGCACCGCCCATTTCTTCGATGAGCGCGGGCAGGATCTCGGCAAAAAAGGCCTCGCGGCGTCCGAGCATCCGCCCGTGACGGATCGCGCGCCGCATGATCCGGCGGAGCACGTAGCCGCGCCCTTCATTGCTCGGGAGCACGCCGCCGGCGATCAAGAACGCCGTCGCGCGGATATGATCGGCGATGACGCGGATGGAGACGTCGTGCGGCGCATCGCCTTGCGTGTAGCTGCGTCCGGTGACCTGCTCGATCCGCGCGATCAACGGGGCAAAGAGGTCTGTCTCGTAATTGCTCCGCTTGCCTTGCAACACCGCGCAGAGCCGCTCCAACCCCATCCCGGTATCGATCGACGGTTTCGCCAGCGGGGTCATTGTGCCATCGGCGCTACGATTGAATTGCATGAAGACGAGGTTCCAGACCTCCCAAAAACGCCCCGATTCGACATCGGCCCGCGTTGGCGGCGTCGTGGTCGGCGTCCAATCGAAGTGGAGTTCCGAGCACGGTCCGCACGGGCCGGTATCGCCCATCGCCCAAAAATTATCCTTTTCGCCAAAACGGAAGATCCGTTCGCGCGGCAGAAAACGGGTCCACAACTGTTCCGCTTCGTCGTCTTTTTCGTAGACCGTCGCAACGAGCCGATCGGCTGGAATGCCGAATTTGCGGGTCAGCAGTTCCCACGCCAACGCGATCGCGTCAGCCTTAAAGTAATCGCCGAAGGAAAAATTGCCGAGCATTTCAAACAGCGTGTGATGCCGCGGCGTCCGCCCGACTTCTTCCAAGTCGTTATGCTTTCCCGCCACGCGCAGGCACGGTTGCGCCGTCGTGGCGCGGACATAATCGCGGCGCTCCTCGCCGAGGAACAGCCCCTTGAACTGGACCATGCCGGCGTTGGTGAAAAAGAGCGTCGGATCGTCGGCCGGCACCAACGGACCACTTGCCACGGCGGCGTGACCATGCCCGGCAAAAAAATCGAGAAACGTCTGACGAATGTCGCGCGCGCGGAGGGTCATAGGGCGAGACGTGTAGCGCGAGAAGCGGACCCAGAGCAATTTAAAAACTAGCCTATCCCCTGCAGACCGGCCAAGATCTGATCGTGCGCGTCCAGCCGCGTGTGTATGTGGCGAATTTCAGCGGTCAGCCGTTGCTCCACCAACTGCAACTCCTCCCGCACGCCTTGGATCTCCGATTTAAATTCCGCCTTCAACTCCTCCCGCACCCCTTGGATCTCGATTCGTAACTCTTGGATCTCCTTCGAGTGCCGGACCACTGCGACCTCCAGGGCCCCGACACGCATTTCAATCCGGTCGCACCGATCGTTGAATACACTCAGCAACTCTTGCCGGAGTAGCGCATGTCCCTCCGCCAACATTTGCACTTGCGACGTGACATGTTCGACCATGACGCCGAAGTAGTGTTTTAATTCTGCGTCCGTCATAACCGCTGCTCGCCTTCTCCCCCTAGCATTGCACATCCTCAATCATAACGTCGTTACCCCTTCGCGGTGCGGCGGCCGTTTTCGGTGGCGAATTTGGCCTTTTCGGCAGCGGCAATCGCGGCCTTGGCCACGACGGGATCCGTCGCGGGATCCAGTTCGGGCGCCGTCCCGGCGGCCGGAATGGCGACCGGCACTTCGCGGCGTAAGCCCACCTTGGCATAGACCGCGTTCGCGATCGCGCGACAGACTTTCGGATTTTCTTTCAGGAACTGGATCGCTTGCTCGCGTCCTTGGCCGATTTTTTCGTCGCCGTATTCGTACCAACTCCCGCTCTTACTCACGACTTCTTGGGCCGCGGCGACATCGAGCAGATCCCCGAAGCGATTGATCCCTTCTCCATAAATGATGTCGAATTCGGCGTGGCGGAACGGCGGCGCCACTTTGTTTTTCACGACCTTCGCCACGGTCCGATTCCCAAAGATTTCCTCGCCGCGTTTTAATTGGCCGATCCGGCGCACGTCGATCCGAAGACTCGCGTAAAACTTGAGCGCGTTCCCGCCGGTCGTGGTCTCCGGATTGCCGAAGAAGACGCCGATCTTCATCCGAATTTGGTTGATGAAGATGAAGAGCGATTTGGAACGACTGACCGTCGCGGTCAGTTTGCGCAAGGCTTGGCTCATCAGGCGCGCCTGGCTGCCCATCTGCGCATCGCCCATCTCCCCTTCCAATTCTGCTTTCGGCACCAACGCGGCGACGGAGTCGACGACGATAACGTCCATCGCACCGCTACGTACCAGTGTTTCCGCGATTTCTAACGCCTGTTCGCCGGAATCGGGTTGCGAGATCAATAAGTCTTCCGTCTTCACGCCGAGCTTGCGCGCATATTCGATATCGAGCGCGTGTTCGGCATCCACGAATGCCGCAAGGCCCCCCGTTTTTTGCGCCTCGGCGACGGCCTGCAACGCCAGCGTCGTCTTGCCCGACGATTCAGGTCCAAAGATCTCGACGATCCGGCCGCGCGGATAACCGCCGACGCCGAGCGCGAGATCCAGTGAGAGCGAGCCGGAGGGGATCACTTCCACTTGTGCCCCGCGCTCGTCCTTGCCGAGCCGCATGATCGCGCCCTTGCCAAACTGTTTTTCAATCGTGCTCATCGCTAACGTCAGGGCCTTCTCGCGATCGGATGGTGCTGCGACTGGCTGGCTCATACTCTCTCCTTTGGTGCGCAACGCTCCCTCCTCAGTCGCGTTGCAGTTATTACTACCGCGGGCCACGGCGCCGCTCCGCTCCGCCGCCCTTACTCCTTTGGTGCGCAACGCTCCCTCCTCGGTCGCGTTACAGTTATTACTACCGCGCGCCACGCCTCCGCTACCGCTTCGGCGCGCTTACTCCTTGGGTTGGAAGTTAAACGTCTGCAGGGGAGTATAAACCGACCCTGACTTTGTCAATTGGCTTTTGTAGAGCGTCAGCTGCGCGACAGGCACGGCACCGAATTGCACGGGACCTAAACTTTCTACGCGCTTCACCAGCGCGGCCCGCAGCGCAGATCGGCCCGCGCGCGCGACAGTGAGATGGAGACGAAATTGGCGTTCATCCGCCGCAATCGGCAGTCCGGCGCACGCGTGATTCAATTCATCGTGCAGATGCAACAGCGATTCGGTCGGGCCGGCGAAACCGACCCAAATCACGCGCGGATATTTCCAATTGGGAAACACGCCGACCCCACTGCAATCGAGCGTCAGCGGGCCATACCGCGCCGCAAGGCGCGCAACGCGGGTCGCGATCTCGCCGTTCAGCAGCGACGCTTCGACACTACCGAAAAAACGCATCGTCACATGCATGTGTTCCGGCGCCGTCCATTTGACATCCTCGCCACTGTATTGCCGAAGGTCGTGCATCAGGGTGGCAACGGCACGGCGCACCACGTCCGGAATTTCGAAGGCGAGAAAGGCACGCAGTTTCATGGCAGGACGTTCCGCAGCAAATCGAGCGCCTTCGCGGCGACCCACTGCTTGAAATAGCGACGACTCCGCGGAGAACATTCGTGATGCACCAACGTCGTGTGCGGCGTCGCCACACCGATATAGACCGTCCCTACCGGTTTTTCCTCCGAGCCGCCGCTGGGGCCCGCGATCCCGGTGATCCCGATTCCATAGGTGGTGCGCGCCCGAGTCCGCGCCCCGACCGCCATCGCTTCGGCGACCTCGGCGCTGACCGCGCCGCATTGCAACAAGACTTCGCGCGGCACGCCGAGCAATTCCACTTTGGCGTGGTTGCTATACGTAATGACGCCTCGTTCAAAAAACGCCGAGGCCCCGGGGACGTCGGTCAACGTGCTACAGAGTTCTCCACCGGTGCATGATTCGGCGACGGCCAACGATTCGCCGCGAGCCGTCAGCCGTTCGCCGACCACCGAGGCCAAGGTGGCGTCGCCGGTGCCGAAGACCGCGTCGCCCAACACCGCTCGCACGCGCGCTTCCAACTGATCCAGACGTTGCACCAGTTGTGGCCACTCCGCGCCCACGACTTGTAATTTGATCGCGACGTCGGGATAGATCAGTCGATAGCCGACTTGGGTCTCGGCGAGCGCCAATCCTTGCACCCGCTCGCCGAGCACCGCTTCCGAAATGCCGAAACATTTCAGCACGCGTTCGGCACGCGTGACCGTGGGCCGATGCGCACGCAACCATGGTTGGATGTGCTGGCCGAAGAGCCATTCCACTTCGCTCGGCACGCCGGGGAGAAAGAAAAAGGTCGCCGGGCCAACGCCCAAACGCACGGCGGGCGCTGTTCCAAGCTCGTTGGTCAAGACCTCCGCCCCTTCCGGCACAAACGCCTGCTTCCGGTTCGCCGGCGGACAATCGCGATTGCGGGCCGCACAAAACTCCTGCGTCTGTTGCCATGCACTGTCGGAAAAAACGAGCGGGCGATCGAAGGCCTGCGCCGCCGCTTCGTACGTCAGGTCGTCGCTCGTCGGACCTAAGCCGCCAGTGACCACCACGCACTCCGCGCGCGCGCGCGCGTCGCGACAGGCCGCAGCAATCGCGTCCACCGTATCGCCAACCGTGACATGCCGCAGCACGGTCCAGCCTTCGGCATGACAGCCGTTCGCCACATGCACGGCGTTGGTATTTACGACTTCTCCCACCAGCACTTCATTGCCGGTGGTAATAATTTCGACGTGCCCCATGGCTCGCCTCCATATGATGATTCACTCTCTAGCACAAGCAATGCCATGCATGGCTGGTACAAACGCCGAGCGAAGCGGCGGTTCAGGCTCGATGAACAATACACGATGTGATCGATTTTCGAACAAACGTTCAAACGGTCGGCTACGACCAGCGCGTGAGCAACGTGACCAGCACCCACGTACCGGCACCGGCGGCGAGATCATCGGCGACGATACCGAGGCCACCCGGCAGGCGTTCGAAGCGGCGGATCGGCCACGGCTTGAAGACATCGAGCAACCGAAACCCGAAGAACGCAATCAATATGGTCGCCCACGTCCATGGTTGTCCCCACATGGCGAGGAAGATCCCGGCGATTTCGTCGACCACAATGGTCGATGGGTCCTCCGGATTATCGAATGCGTGACGCGCAACTTCTGCCGACCAGATCGCCACCGCGATCACGACCAATACGAGCAACAGACTCCACCATCCGGTCACGCCGCGGCAACACCACGCCAACAGCAAGGCCACGGCTGAGGCCGCCGTCCCCGGAGCGATCGGCGCATAGCCGGAGCCGAAGCCGGTCGCAATCCAGTGAGCAATTTGATTGCTTGTTCGTCGCATACTTCCTCATTCACGTGACTGGTGGTTAGTGATCGGACCAAGTGAGCCCCTTTGCCCAGTCACCAGCCACTAGCCACCAGTCACCCATTCATCGCCACTGCAGCGTGGATCGCGCCAAGACCCCATACAGCGAAAGGCGCAACGGCGGCGACACGGCCGCGGGGAAGCGGACGATATAGGTCTTCGACCAGCGAGTAATAAACGGGAAGAGCCGCCGGTCGACGCCGCTGATCGGCAATTCCGATAGACTGTCCGGCGCATGCCGCCGTCCTTGGTCGTCGACTAATTCCAACCGCCACTCGCCGTTTTTCAAATCCCCCGCTTCTTTCGGAATAAAGACACTCAAATAAAACGCGGTCCCAGTGCTGTACCACTCCGACGGCAACCCGACGGCCTCGTCGTCGCCGAGATGGCGCAACGCCGCCTCGCGCTCCACCCGCGCCTCGCGCAGCGCCGGGGTGAGCAGCACTGCGTCCCACACCAATTCGGAATGCATCGAATCGAAGTTAAAAAATTCACCCCGCCGATGATGCTGCCGCAACGTCTTCCGATACGAGGCCATCGCCTCCGTACACACCGTGAGCGCAACGAGCACGCCGAACACCACACACCAGCCTCGCAACTTTCCCTGGTCCCTGTTCATAGGGGCACCTCAAAGAATTCATTTTGTTGGGAACCTCGAAGAATGCCCCAGATGCTAGGCGCCCGCGGAGCCGCGACCGGAGCGTACGTAGTTGTACGTGAGGATCGCGGCTCCGCGGGCAACGACGCAGATGGGGTATTATCCGAGGTTCCCATGTCCCGTCCACCGTTCTCCACGCCCCAGCGTATAGCTCCGCGGCGCCGCCACTGCGGCCTCGTCCGCCGACTCCGGTCGCGCCTCCGCGGCAGGCGAAGTCTGGAGCAACTCGGTCAACCACTCCTCGACATCGGCGAACACCGCCGCGCGCTTTACTTCATTAAAGATCTCGTGTTGCATCCCCTCGTAAATTTTCAATCGTTTGCGCGTGACCGGCACGCGCCGAAAAAACCGCCGCGTCGCCTCCGGATCGCAGATCCGGTCATCCCCCGCGTGCAAAAAGAGCGCGGGGATATGAATGCGCGACGCCAACGCCATCACGACATCGAGGTTGCGCATGATTTCGCGTGCCGCATGCAGCGTCAGCGTCCGGCAGATCCGCGGATCCTGTTCGAACGCGCGCACGACGTCCGGATCGTTCGAGAGCCAGCGCGGGTCGATGTTATTGCCGACGCGCAGCCGCGGCGCGATTCGATAGAGTTGTTCCCCGCACAACCGTTTCCACCACGCCAGTTTCATTTTGAGCGCGATGTTCGGCGAGCTGACGATCAGGCCTCGCAGCCCTTTGGCGTAGCGCACCACGAAATTGAGCGCCAACTGCCCGCCAAAACTATGGCCGACGAGGATCACGGGCACGCCCGGATGCGATTCCTTGGTAAATTGGACGAATTGGGCCAAGTCGCTCAGCAGGTCTTGCACGTGATCGAAATGGCCGCGCGGCCCATCGGATTGGCCATGTCCGCGCTGGTCGTACAACGCCACGCCGAAGCCGCGCGCTACGCAGTGCCGCACCAGCGCACCGTAGCGCCCGCTATGTTCCGCGAGGCCGTGCACCACGACCAGCATCGCCCGCGGCGCGCGCGGGACCCACCATTCATAATAGAGGCGCAATCCGGAATTGACGGCGAACGAGGAGAGGGTCCCGCTGACCGGGACCGGGACGATCGTCACGGCAGTTCCTTGCGGAGTTCCTCGAGGAGTTGGCGCGCTCGCTTGGAGAGTCGCTTCGGCGTCCGCACTACGATCTCGATACATTGATCACCCTTCCGCCCGGTGCGCACGTTCGGCATCCCCTGCCCTTTGATTCGCAATACGGCGCCAGCGTCGGTTCCCGCGGCGACATCCAGCTCGTGAGTTCCATATAATGTCGGCACAGTCAATCGGGTTCCCATCATCGTGTCGACGACCGAGAGGTCCAAGCGATGCCACAGGTCGTCGCCGCGCCGCTCGAAATTCGCATGCGCGGCCACTTGCAACGTCACGTACAAATCGCCCGGCGGTCCGCCATTCAGTCCCGCCTCGCCTTCGCCGCGCAACACTAACTGCATTTGGTCTTCCACACCGGGCGGCACTTTGATGTTCAATTTCCGCTTGGTCCGCACCACGCCGCGCCCGCGACATTCTCCGCACGGATCGGTGATCCGCCACCCCTCGCCGCGGCATTGCGCACAAGTGGCCTGCAGATAAAAAAACCCTTGGCGCGTCGTGACCTGTCCGCTGCCATCGCACGCACTACACGGCGTGCGACCCTTCGGCCCGGCGCCACTCCCCTTGCATTGGGCGCAATGGGCCGTCTTGTCGATCATTAATTCGCGCTCCACGCCGTGCGCGGCCTCTTCCAGCGTTACTTTGAGCGCCGCCTCCAAATGCGATCCCGCCCGCGCGCGAGGCCCTCGCGCCCCTTGCCGGGCGCCCCCGAACCCGGCACCGCCGAACAGCTCTTCGAATAAATCGCCGAAGGACGAGAAGACCTCATCGACGCCATGGAACCCTTCGAAGCCGCGCCCTTGCAGCCCTTGGTGTCCATATTGGTCATAAATCCGCCGCTTCTCCGCGTCGCTCAGGACTTCGTAGGCCTCAGAGGCCTCTTTGAATTTTTCTTCGGCGCTATGATCGCCAGGATTGCGATCGGGGTGAAACTGCAAGGCCAACTTGCGGTATGCTTTCTTGATCTCGTTGTCATCGGCGCTCCGTTGGAGACCGAGTACGTCGTAGTAATCACGCTTCATGATCGGCGCACTACATAAAGTCTTTCCTATAAATGTCAACGTTCGAGCCCGAAAATGTTGACACTGAATAAAAACATCGGCATAACTGCGCTGAATCTCGGGGAGAATTCATGAAAACACCTAACGCACCGTTCGGCATGCGCCTTGCTACCTTATCTATAGCAATCGCAGCCCTGTTGTTCTTTTCTCCGACCCAAGCCGGCGGCCCGGCCGATCAAGACGGCGACGGCATTGCGGACACCACCGACAACTGCCCGACGGTCGCCAATCCGATACAAACGGACAGCGACGGCGACGGCAGCGGCGACGCCTGCCAACCTCCCGACAGCGACGGCGACGGCGTCGTCGATCCGGTCGACAACTGCCCGACCACCGGCAACGCCGATCAAACCAATTCCGATAGCGACGCGTTCGGCAACGTCTGCGATCCCGACGACGACGGCGACGGCATCGCGGACGGAACCGACAACTGCGTACTGCTCGCGAACGCCGAACAAGTCGACACCGACGCGGACACGCTCGGCGATGCCTGCGATCTCGACGACGACGCCGACGGCGTCCCGGACAACGTCGACAATTGCCGCGTCAATGCCAACGCGAGTCAGCTCGATCCCGACGCCGATGGGATCGGCAATCCCTGCGACACCGACGACGACGGCGACGGCGTCGCGGACGCCAGCGACAACTGTCCGCTCGCAGCCAATGCGGCCCAAACCGACACCGACGCGAACGGCTCCGGCGACAGCTGCGAGGCCGATGACGACAACGACGGCGTCCTCGATACCACCGACAACTGCCCACTGACCTTCAACATCAGCCAAGCCAACTTCGACGGCGACGCCACCGGCGACGACTGCGACGACGACGACGACGGCGACAGTGTCTCCGACACCACCGACAACTGCCTCGGCCTCGCGAATCCGGATCAGGCGGACCAAGACGGCGATAACAACGGCAACGCGTGCGACGCCGACGACGACGGCGACACATTCGCGGATGGCGCCGACAACTGCCCGACGACGGCCAATCCGAGCCAGCTCGATAGCGACCTCGACGGCGGTGGCGACGCCTGCGACACCGACATTGACGGCGACGCCCTGGTCAACGGCAGCGACAACTGTCCCGCGAATGCGAACGCCGACCAAGCGGATCAAGATGCCGACCACATCGGCGATTTGTGCGACCCCGACCGCGACGGCGACAGTATCGAAAATATCAGCGACAACTGCCCGCTCGCCGCCAACGTCGAACAAGTCGACACCGACGACGACGGCTCCGGCGATGTCTGCGACACCACGCCGGGCGCCCCGACCGAATCGCCCCCACCACCGACCGCCACCCCCGCTGCGGTCGGCGACTCCACCGACGACACCGACACTGGCGAAGTCACCGACGCCAGCGGCGACGGCGTCGTCGTGCCGTCCTCAGTGACCGGCGGCACCGGCTGCTCGTTGATTATTCGGTAAGGCTACAGAACGGCACTGCCGGATGCGCTACTGCTGAATTGTAGGCAACTTTACCCGCTGCTGCGCCGTTTCGAGATATTGATAGGCATTCCCATACTGCGGGTCCACTTCAAGCGCCGTGCGAAAGACATTCACAGCCTCTGCGAGTCGGTCTGCAGACATCAGGCCCAGGCCTAAGTTCACCCACCCCACGACGTACGACGGATCCGCAATAGTGGCGTGGCTGGACGCCTCTATCGCGGCCATAGGCTTGCTCATGCGGACATAGAGATCTCCCAAACCGGCCCATGCCGCGACGCTCCTGGGGTCGTACTGGAGAGCCGCCCGATAATCGAGCTCCGCTTCCTCAAACCGCTCCAGGCGCACGCATGTGATCGCACGATGGATGTGGCTGGAAGGGTCGGTCGGATCGATCGCGATGGCCCGATCATACTCTTGCAAGGCGGCGCCCCACTCGCCTTGATCGTCCAACCCGGAACCACGACGGTAGTGATAGTCGGCGATAGAACGCCGCCATGGATCGGCAACCAGGTAAGTGGCCGGCTTCGGGACTCGATAGCCGATCGCAGCGGGATCCCAGATGCTGAGCCCATCGGCCGTCCGCACTTGGAGAAAGACGTGGCCCAAGACTTGGTCAGCCGGCACTCCAAGCATTTGTCGCGTCTCCGGTGTTAACGCAATGTTGCTGATATCGACGAATTCGATCGTAGCGTCGGGGCCGGAATAGACGGCAAGGGCACTCGTGGCGAGCGTGAGGGCCTGGTTGGCGATATCAACACAATTTCCTAGTTTGTCTAACGTGGGCGGCACTGTCTGGCAGGCCGTCACGGTTGTGTCGACCGTTAATCCCATCTCGGCTCCGTCATGTGAGCCAACCGGACGACGGAGACACGCACCACCTTCCTGCCACGCGGCAAGACTCATGTGATAGAGTTCAGAAAAGACTCGAGCATCCCGGTGAGTGACTTGTCGAAGTAAGTCAGTGACCCGATCCAGGTATGCCGTGTTTTTGATATGAAAGGCGGGATTCCAATCGAGTTGTACAATCATCGCGGCCAGCGTATTTCGTTGCCGACGAGCGTGCTCAACGCGCGCGCCATCCCTCGCCAGACCTGCCCGTACCGCTTCGACCGTGTGCTGTCGATATTCTGCCAAAATCCCTTGTGTGATTTCGATAGGCCCCAGGGCATGATCACTCGGCCGATCCGTCGTACTAGCGCTGTTTAAGATGTCGCCACTATCGAGTGCCACCAACTCGGCTGCCGACTTCGCGGCCAACCATGGCCCAACGAGGGCGTCGGAGTTTATCGGAATCTGAATATCGTAGCCACGAACTTTCATGCGTCCATCCGTCCGATCTCTTACCATAGTATCGGCCGCTCACACGAAATGTTGCGTAACAAAAAGCCCGGAGCTGGACATGTCCAGCCCCGGGCGTTACCGCACTATTCATCACCGGTCGGTGCGCTATTCAGTCGGCGCCGCACTCCCACCCGTCACTGGCGTCTTCGTATTGGTGCGCTGGAGCGGTTGGAGCGGTGGCATGGCCTGCTGCGGCACCGCCATCTGCTGCGCCGGGGTCGCCTGCACCGGCATGGCACCTTGCATGTCAGGGCCGACGTCCGGCAAGAATGGAACAATCTTTGACCAATCCAGCGCCCACGCCGGGGCCTTGCAACTCGCCGCGTCACAGATTGTGCCCCCGTCGGGCCCCATTTCGCACTTACAGCAGACCTCCCCACCCACTCCCATCGCGACCATTCCTTCCATCTGACACTCCATCTCCGGGCTGGGTGGCGCCGGCAGATCGCCGTAGATGTCTTCCTTGTAGACGTATTTCATCACGGCATATGTCCCGCCCACTCCGCAATAACTGGCCGCGGCCATCGCATTGGCCGTGCAGATCGGTGCGGCCGCTCCAGCGCCATCTACCCCGGTGCCCCCATCTTGCACTCCTGATTTGGCACCCACTTTCTTTTTCAACTCGTCCGCTTTCCCCTTCAGATCCACAATTTCTTTTTCTGTTTTTTTGGCTTCTTCCTTCGTGGCCTTATTGCCGGATGCCGCAGCCGCTGCACCCCCCTGCTCCTGCGCCTTAACATTCAAGGCTGTAGCCGCCTCCTGCTGCGCTCCCGCTTCCTTCAGATTCGCCACCAATTCCTTCTTCTCTTTAGCGGCCTCTCCGTACGCCGGTACATTCCCGAGCGCGTCATTGAACAAATCCAGGGCATCCTTCGCCTCCTCATATGTCGCATTGGTCTGCTGCAACAATTCAAAGGCGTTCTTGCTGTTTTTTCCCGGCAAGTCCATCAACCAGCCTTTGTCATAGGTCCCTTCACCACAAATCTGCGCCAAACCATTCGCCGCACCCTGACCGCCACCACCCGCCGGTGGCCCCTTGGGACCAAACATCGTCCCTTCCGCTTTGCCGCCGCTACCTCCACCTCCACCTTCTCCACCCGCGAACGCAACGCCGCCATTGCCCGCCGTCGTCTGCCCGCCCGTTGGCCCACTGCCGCCGCTCAATCCGACGACCTCTGTCTGCCAGCCGCGCCCACAGGCGGCACCATCGACGTTGACACCACTCGCCTTCAATTTCCCGAGAGCCGTCTCCACCATTTTTTGACCGCCACTCTGCGGACCATCGCCTTCCATCGCCGTCAAATTGGGAAGTTCCGCAGGTTGCGAAGCCCCCATCCCAAGTTTTTCCTCGAGCGCGCCTTTCTTCTCCGCTAACTTCTGTAAATAGGCCTCCGCAATGAGCTCCTGATTTGTTCCGGCCGCCAGTTCGGCCGCTGCCGTGAGTGTCGGCCCCCCCACATTACCGACCAGGTCGGTCATCGCCACGCCATGCCCCGCCGCAATCACCTTACCGTCCGACCACCCAACGGTCATCGCATTCACGCCCGCACGCGCCTCCGTCATGGAAAAGAACTCCTTCGTGACATCCCACGCCATCTCCGTCATCTTGCCGTCTCGCTTGAGGACCACGGCGTCCAGAAAAAAGCCATAGTCATACCGAATGGCTTGCGAGGCACATTCCTCGGCACTGTATTCCGATAAACCGACTTTTGCGCGGTGGGTGTTGATGACCGCGCAGATGATATCAAAAGCGTCGGGCGCCTGCGTCGGCTGAAGCGGCGACTTGGTACTCGTTTTGGGTTGTTTCGTAAGCTTCGACTTGGCCTGCTGCACCATGGTCCAAGCGCCTTTTGACGGCTTCGGAGCACTCACGCCGTACACGATACCGGGTAACACGCTCAGACCCAGCATCACCGCCAACCATTTCCTGGTACGCATCGTTGCCCCCTACGCATTCCACGGTTGCATGTCACGTTACGGACAGGTCCACACCCCAAGTAGTTCAATCTGACGGACTTGTGCTTAAAGAGCTTCTCACAAATTATCACAAAGTGTTTACTTGCGCAGCTGCGCCGGCAGGATATTCTTCCGCATCCGCAGGAAATTCGGCGTCACTTCGACTTGCTCGTCGTCGCGGATGAACTCGATCGCTTGTTCCAACGTGATCGGCACGATCGGCGCGAGCGACGTGCTTTCGTCTTTTGCGGCCGCACGCATATTGGTGAGCTTCTTCGCCTTGCACGCGTTCACGTTCAGATCCACTTCCCGATTGTGCTCCCCGATAATCATCCCCTCGTAGACCTCCACGCCCGGCACCACAAACAACCGGCCTCGCGGTTCGAGATGAAACAGGCCGTATTCCACTGCCGCGCCGGACCGATCCGCCACTAACGATCCTGTCACACGACTCTGCAGATCGCCGCGATACGGTTCATAGCCTTGCAGATACGAATTCATCAGCCCGGTCCCTTTGGTGTCGGTCAGGAACTCGCTGCGATACCCGATCAAGCCGCGCGATGGGATCGAGAATTCCAACCGAACCCGTCCGGAACCGTGATTCACCATGTTGGTCATGCGGCCGAGTCGCCGCGAGACCTTTTCGGTCACGACGCCGGTAAAGTCTTCATGGATGTCCACAAACAGATGTTCGATCGGTTCCAATTGTTCGCCGCGCGGTCCGGTCTTGAAGATGATCCGCGGCCGCCCCACCGCTAATTCGAATCCTTCCCGCCGCATCGTTTCGATCAGGATCGCCATCTGAAATTCGCCGCGCCCTTGCACCACGAAACAATCGGGACTCTCGCCCGGCATCACGCGCAGCGCCACATTGTGGAGCGTTTCTTTCTCCAGCCGTTCCAAAATGCGGCGCGACTGGACGAATTTGCCGTCGCGCCCGGACAACGGCGACGTGTTCACCATGAACGACATCGCGACCGTTGGTTCATCCACGACGATCCGCGGCAACGCCTTCGGCGACTCGGCCGCACAGATCGTGTCGCCGATCGCGACCTCTTCGATCCCGGAGAGGATCACGATATCGCCCGGCTCTACGAGCTCGGCCTCATGCGTTTGAATCCCTTCGTAGACTTGGAGACTGGAGATCTTGAGGGAACGCGGCACGCCATCGGCGGCCAGTCGGACCAAGTGTTCTCCCTGATGGGCCTGGCCATGAAAGACCCGCCCGACCGCCAGGCGACCGACGTAATCGGAATATGCCAAATTGGTCACGAGCATTTGGAACGGCTCGGTCGGATCGTAACGCGGCGGCGGCACTTCGTGCATGATCGCGTCGAGCAATGGCGCGAGATCGGTGCCCGGCGTGTCCAGCGTCGGCTGCGCAATGCCGTCGCGGCCAATGGCATACAACACGGGGAAATCGATCTGCCGTTCGTCCGCGTCGAGGTCGATGAACAGATCATACACCGCGTTCAGCACTTCTTGCGGCCGCGCATCCTTGCGATCGATCTTATTGATGACCAAGATCAGCGCCAACCGCGCCTCCAACGCCTTCTTCAAGACGAAGCGCGTCTGCGGTAACGGACCTTCCGAGGCGTCGACCAGCAAGATCGCGCCATCGACCATTTTCAGACCGCGTTCGACCTCGCCCCCGAAATCGGCGTGACCCGGCGTATCGATGATATTGATCTTGTGTCCTTGCCACGCGATGGAACAGTTCTTCGACGCGATCGTGATTCCACGTTCCCGTTCCAGATCCATACTGTCCATCACCCGCTCATCCACGGACTGATGGGCCTGAAACGTTCCACTTTGACGCAGCATAAAATCGACCAACGTCGTCTTGCCGTGGTCCACATGGGCGATAATGGCGATATTCCGTAAACGATCGTTCTGCGCAACGGTATGGGGCACGGCGTGATCCTTTCGTACTGTTTGGCTCAGTGACACTTGCTGGCGCGAAGAACGGACGACACTATTTCGCCATAAATCGATGCTTTTTCAGATAGGCCCGGGCAGCACGCAAGAATCGCTGCACGTCGGTAATGCATTGTTGCGCGTCGTGCTCCGTAAACACAAACGCCGCACTGTAATCCGATTCCTCGCGGTACTTTTGCGCCCGACTCAAGACACGACCATAACTCGAATCGAATAGACCAGGCTTGATGAACAGCAGGCTGAATCGGTTCAGGACTCCGGCATGACTCTTCGCCTCAATACCACGGGTCAATAGCAATGCGGTCGCCGCATGAAACGCGGCGTAATAGGCGCGCGAGATGGCATCGGCGTACAGGGATTGCGCCATTAAGACCTCGGCTGCCCGAAAACTCTCGCGCCCGCGTTCGATCTCGGCCCGAATGTTTTCCCGCTTATTGGCGACATTCATAGATCGATTCCATCCCGTGCAATTTCTTTCGCCAGCAGGCGTTCTCGACGTTGCAACAATCGATACCACTTTCGCTCGACAATCAGCGGCGACAAGATCCGCTCGGCCTGCACGGACAGGTCGTACGCTGCATCCAGCAGCTGATTTTTTTCCTCCCGCGTCAACGCGTCAACGACTACGAGGAGGTCAACGTCGGACTCCTCGGTCGCCTCACCACGCGCCCACGATCCAAACAGGCGATAGGCCTGCAGTCGCTCCCCCAACTGCTTCCGCAGTTGGGCCTTGTACATCGTGCACAATTTCCGTTCCCGAGGACTGAGCCGCATCGTGGGCGTCGTATAGAAAAGATGCGGGGCGGAGTCAAATAATCACTGGGAGCGTGAGGCGTGGGCACGACAGATGACAGCCCCGCTTCTTATTCAGACCCGTTCTCTCTCTGCCGTCGGTACAACCGCAGGCACCCGACGACGACGCCGGAGATAATATTGATACCACCGATCAGCCCGCCCCAAACCAGACTGGAGAGCATGATGGCGTCCCATGAAAACGCGAATTGAAACTGCAATGGTGAGGAATCAGGAGTAGTCGTAATCGGACTCCCATACAGCAAGGCTCCGACGACGATGTTTATGAGTGCGGCAACGCTGGCACCAATCAGAAACCCAAGCCCTAAGCCACACATCCCGCCGATTCCACCGGCTCGCAGATAGCGCCACCAGATGATTCCTTTTGGCATTGGCATGGATCTCTATTTTCAATGCTCCATTTGCTATTTTCTCGATCTTCCCGCTGACGACAAAAGCGAAAGCTTCAGAAAATAGATAATCGAAAATGGAAAATGGAGGACGATTTTCCTGGCGGAAAATCGTTGCGCCCCTGGCAGGGATCCCCTCCGCGCTCCGCACTGCGGGGACTTCCTCGGCGACCATCCGCCTGCGGCGGCTGGTGCCCGCCTCGGTCGTCGAACCTCGCCAGTGGCCCCTGCCTCCATTCCCGCACTGTGGGGCAACACCCGCCTTGCCTGGCGTCGGTGCGGTGCCGGCCAATTCCGTTCCCGCGCCAAAGGCGCAACCGGAGGCTGGTGTCCCCTCCGTGAACGCCGTGCCCGAACAACAACGTTCGGGCACGCCACTCCGGGGACCCGCATCCGTAATCGCTGCGGCCAGCAACTGCCCAGCCGCAGCTCAACGGCTGCGTGCCAGCCCCCGCCTGCGCCCCTGGCAGGGATCGAACCTGCGACCCCAGGTTTAGGAAACCTGTGCTCTATCCACTGAGCTACAGGGGCGTCTCGCAGCCCTTGGTTACCGGAATTCGCGCTGGAGAAAAAGTGGATTTTCTCTGGCAGAGATCCACTCCGCGCTGCGGGGACCCTGTGCCCGCACTAACCCATCGATCTAGCGTCGGCTCGTCTATCGACGATCAGCATGGCCTGCTGGGGGGCGCGCCAGATCCACTGAGCTACAGCGGCGATTAGTCGTATCGGACCAGCGAGCAGACGTCGTAGGCCTCCAGGGCGGCGCGGCCGGCTAGGAAGCCGAGTTCGATGAGAAATGCGCATTCGGCGACGTGCGCGCCCTGCCGCTCTACTAATTGCGCCGTCGCGGCCACCGTGCCGCCAGTGGCCAACAAGTCATCGATGATCAAGACGCGCTGCCCCCGCGTCAGTGCGTCGGCGTGGAGTTCGATCGCCGCCGTTCCATATTCCAGCGCGTAACTTTGCGTCACCGTGGCGGCCGGCAACTTCCCCTGCTTCCGGGCCAAGGCCAGCGGTTTTTTCAGTTCATACGCCAACGGCGCGCCGAACAGAAAGCCGCGCGACTCCACGGCGACAATTGCGTCGATCGGACGTTGGCGATAGCGCTCCACCCAATAGGCGGTGACGCGAGTACAGATTGCCGGTTGCAATAAGAGCGGAGTGATATCTTTAAACAGGATCCCCGGCTTCGGAAAGTCAGGAACGTCACGGATCGCCGCACGGACGGCCGTTGCTAATTCGCCACCGACGTATGCGTATTGACCAGCCATGTATGTTCCTCTCATCTATTGTTGTCGCGCCCGAAATGGCTTGTTCACTCTTCGTTCGCGCGGTCGTCCGGTCGCAACGTGTTTCTGCCATTTCTCTTGAGTCGGCGCCGCCGTCATCGTTGCGTTGGGCTCTATCGGCGTTGTCTCACGCTGCGCCACTGTCGTCTCGGGCGGCGACTGCGCCGCTTTTGGCGTTGCTGTTTGTTTGTCACCGCGCGTCTTCGGCGCCGCCACCGGCGCCTTGGCCACGACCGGCGCATTCCCCCCACCCTGGGACCGCGCCTTGGCTACTAGCGCTCGCTCTTCTCCATTCCGAGGGTTCAAAAAAAATAGGGGGTTGCGGGCTTGCTGTCCATACCGAACTTCGAAATGCAGATGCGGTCCGCTGGCGCGGCCGGTTGCGCCGACCTTCGCGATCACGGCCCCTTGTCGGACCCGCTCGCCCTTTTCCACCAAGTGTTTCGAATTGTGCGCATACGCCGTGTAGTAATGATCCGGATGCCGCAAAATTACGATATTGCCATAGCCGGACAGTTTCCCGACGAACGCCACTTCGCCCGCCGCCGCAGCGCGGACGGGATCGCCCAGCTTGCCGCCGATATCCAGCCCGTCATGACGACGCCCGCCGCGCAGGCCGAACAACGAATGGACAGTGCCCTCCACCGGCCAGGCGAATTGCCCATGGAACACCTTCACGGATTTCGATCCGCTCCGTTCCGCCCGCGGCACTTTCGGTACGCGCTTCGCTGCACTCCGCCCGACGATCTGTTCGCTGGCGAATAATTTGTCCGACCGATCCATGCGTCGCGCCGGGATATAGACGCGCGTCCCGGTTTTCATCGCGGATTCATCCTGGAGATTATTCCACTCGGCCAACTCTTGAACGGAGATATGGTAGCGACTCGCGATGCTCGCCATCCCGTCGCCCGGCTTCACGATATGAAAACCGCCCGCCCGCACGCCGAGCGTCGCACAGGCCGGCAAGACCATGATCAAGAAGAGAAGGATCCCCGCGTGCACGCGCGGAATGTAGCACAGATCTACTAGGAGCGCCACCCATACGCCCCGACCAACTTCACAAAACGGCAGTCGGTCAGGGTGTCTTGCGTAAATTGCGCGCCCTTTCGAGTCACACGCAGGAGCGTCTGCGCCTCTGTGGAGCCGACCGGGATCACCAAGCGTCCGCCGTCGGCCAGTTGCGCCAAAAAGGCTTGCGGGATCTCCGGCCCGCCCGCCGTCACGATAATCGCGTCGAATGGTGCAGCCTCGGGCCAGCCAACGGTGCCATCGCCGATACGAAGCGAAAAATTGACCAGCCCGAGATCGTACAACACGCGCCGCGCCCGATGCGAAAGCGTGGCAATGCGTTCGATGGAATAGACTTCACGAGCCAGGCTGCAGAGCACCGCCGTTTGATAACCGCATCCGGTCCCGATCTCCAAGACCCGTTCGGTCCCCGTCAGCCGCAACTGCGCGGTCATATAACCGACGATGAACGGTTGCGAGATCGTCTGCCCTTCGCCGATCGTCAACGGGCGATCGGAGTAGGCCTGGTCCCACAACCCCTCTTCGACAAAGAGATGGCGCGGCACCTTGCCGATGACCGAAAGCACGCGCGGATCGCGCACCCCACGCCGTTCCAATTGTTCGCGGACCATGCGGCGGCGCGCCACATGCAGTCCCTGTTGTCGCGCAGATAATCCGCCCTGATGAAAGCGATCGCGTCCCGGCATTGTGCCGCGTATCGCAGATCGTGTGGGTTGGGGCAAGCCTGCTACTTCGTCGCGCGATAAATTTCCATCGCCTCGCGAAGATTCTGGCGCAGCGCTTGGGCGCGTTGGTGACCGGTCGGATGCGACGCGAACGTCTGTTGCCATTCGCGCGTATAGCGTGAAATTGGGCGGTGCGAATGCTGATGCCCTCGCGCCTCACGAATCGCTTGGCGACTGAAGACGCGAATCATGGTCTTGGGATTATAGCCGGCCCGCGCCATGTAAATCATCCCGCGGTAATCGGCCTCGATCTCATATTCGGCATGGCGCGGCCGCTCGCCGCCCTTTTCGCGGCGCGCCCAGTGGCGTTTCGCGGCGTGTGCGACCTCGTGCGCCACAATGGAAGCAAGCTCGTCTTCTTTGTCTTTGCGGACAAACCCCTTTTTCTTGTCCCAAATCCCTTCGAACATGATGATCTTGCCGCCCGGGTAACACCCGGCATTGGCAATCGAGGACGGCACAACATGAATTTCATAGGGAAGCGCCGGCAAGTCAGAGACCGCGGCGACCCGATGGAGGATCCCCTGAACCCGCGCCACCATCTCCGGGTCGGCAGCCCGCTCCGATGCCATCAGCTTCAAACTGCGCTGTAACGCCTCTTTTCCGACTTCCACATCCTCGGAGATCGGCGGAAGGGCATGCGCCCCCGCAGCGTGCGCGACCGACGCCAGCAGCGCGAATGCGACGGTCAGAAGAACGAGGGTCCCACGTGACTTTGACTCCATAACCAACCTCCCAGTTATGTAGTCGTATAATCAATTCCCGTGCCCTCCTGACGGCACTGTCCCGTTCAGACGGAGACCAGTCTATCTGTTGGAATCTGCTGATTGAATAGCACATCGCTGCGGCGAGCCCTGGAAAGGCCTAAGCCTGCGACTGGGGACCACACTCCCCAAAAGGGGCCTGCTAGGCCTCATTGGCGGACATTAATTCATGAATTCACAACCGGCGGGGGCGTTTGGTTCTTTCAGCGCTTTACATTTCAATTTATGGATCGCGCCGACGCATTGGTCGAGCGTCGCTTGATTCACGGCCTTCGCCTTTTCCGGAAGACTGACGCACATCTGTTCGGTCAACACGGATTTGCATTCGGAGGTGCTGCGTCCCCCGATGTCCGTTTTGCATGCGGTCATCCGATCACAGACGGCCGCGCTGATCGCACTACAAATCGCATCGGGCATCAACCCTCCGGCGCCCGGTTTCGGCGGAACTTTTTTCTTGGGCGGTTCTTTTTTCGTCGTACGCGTTGCGGACTTGCCATGGTCAATCCTGCGTTCCCGCACCACTGCTCCGTCTTTATAGACGATCTCCGCCACTAACCGCCGTGCATGGCGCGCACGCGCCGACTTTCCCTTGCGTGGCGTAGAGACCGCGTCATAAGAACGCTCTACTCCAGTAAAGCCACTATACTCATCTCCGCGACACTCTCCCACCCGCTCTCGGTATTCACTTCGATCAATACACCGCCCATCAAGCTTATTCGCGCGCCACGTTCGCAAGCGTGCTAATTTTCCATTGCTGACGACCAACTCTTTGCCATGCAACTTCCCCGCGACATAATGCCGACTGCGCCGCTCCGTGCGATTGCCGTACTGGGAAAACTGTTCATCCAACCCGTTTTTTTCTCCCACATGATAAGTCGTGCGGCGATACCCGTTCGGCTCCACGATCCGAACCGTGCCTTCGACTAAATATCCGCGATACGGATAGTAGCTGATCGTTTGCGAGTCTTCATGTTCGCACCGGACGACGCCGTCTTTGCGGTTGCCCTCACAGCGTTCGCCTTGGCTATCGAGTTTGAGTTGCCCCCCTTGTACCCACTCCTCTTTCGTGAGTTGGCCATCGGGATCATATGCGCGGAGAATTAGATCATCGCCGTCCGGACTCGCCGCAATTTCCAACCGCACCTGCCCGTTCCCATACAACGTCTGCACCGGCAATTGCACCCCCGCCCCCCACACCAACGGCGAGACCAGCAGCACCAAGATGAATGAAATGATTTTTCCCATAGAGAAAGTTCGTAACTCATGACCAGGTTGGCGAAGCCAACCCGTGGGCGCATCAGCCGCTCTCCCATTCAAAGCCAACTGCCGGGCGCAGCCCGCAGTCGGCGCAAAGCGGCCCCCCCATTCAAGCGACGGATCCGGCTTTGCCGGTCCGTCGCGCGGGGGTATGGGGGGTATTGTAAATCGCCGCCCTAATGTAATGACCGAATAGCTCCTTCGGCGATTTACAGACCCCCCATTCTAATGTCGGAGCGCGGGGATTTGAACCCCGGACCCCTACCACCCCAAGGTAGTGCGCTACCAGGCTGCGCTACGCTCCGAACCAATTTTCAAACCACGGGCCCCATGCATTCTGGGGCCCACCATCTGCCGCTCGTATAACGAGTGCATCAAAAAATGTCGAGGTTGGAGTCACCCATTACGTGCGCAGCTCCTGCAGCAACCCCTGTAAATCGCTCTTCAGTTTGATCAGCAGTTTGCTCCGTTCGCCTTCATGAGGCGGATGGCTGCGCGCGGCCGGTGCAACAGGCGTGCGTCTCGCCGCACTCCCACCGCCACTCTCGCCGAGAATTGGGACCACGGGCCGAGTCGGAGTCCCGGGAATCACTCCTTCCGGCGGCGACGCCGTCAGGGCCGCTGCGGGAACCGCCACATCGCCCGCGATCGACACCATTGGCGCCGCCGCTGCCGATGCTGCGACTGCGGCGACTGGCAGCGTTGGGGCCGGTGCGGTGTACAACTCCGCCTGTTCGCTGTTAGCGCCGTCGCGCGCGCCGCGGAGCAATTCGCGCAGCCGCTGCTTTGCGCCGTCGATCGTATAGCGCTCGTCGTACAACAGCTCACGAATCATCAATAGGAGTTCCACATCGCGCCGCTTATAGAGCCGCTGTCCCGATTTGGATTTGGTGGGACGGATATCGGAGAACTCCGTCTCCCAATACCGCAACACATACGGCTTCACGCCGACGATGTCGCTCACTTCGCCGATGCGAAAATAGAGTTTATTGGGGACGGTGCGGCGGCGGGCTGCGGTCATAAGAGACTCCTTCCGCTATCAGCCATCACTGATTGGCCGGTGCCTCGGCACGATTGAGGGCCTGCTTTAAGACTTGGCTCGGCCGGAACGTCAAGACCCGCCGTGCCGAAATTTCGATCGCATCACCGGTCTGTGGATTACGTCCCACGCGCGAACGTTTTTGCCGCACTAAAAAATTGCCGAATCCACTGATCTTGATTTTTTCGCCCCGCTCGAGCGTTTCTTTCATCATGTCGAAGACGAGTTCGACGATTTCCGCCGACTCTTTCTTCGAAAACCCGACCTTTTCGTAAATCTGTTCGATGATTTCGGCCTTCGTCATAAGCCCCCTCCGTCGTCCTCGAGTTATGTCCCCCGCACTTCGATACCGAGCCGAGCTGCCAACCCACTCACGATCCGCTCATGCACAGCGACCACTTCAGCGTCCGTCAGCGTACGCTGAGGATGCCGATAGAATACGGCAAACGTCAAGCTCTTCTTTCCAGGTGGGAGACGATCTCCCTGATAGACATCAAAAATTTTGGTCTGCATTAAGAGCGGCTCGCGCAACTCACTGATGGTATCGAGCACGCGCTGCGCGGGGAGGTCGCGATCGACGAGCAGCGAGAGGTCCCGCCGCACGCCGGGGAAACGATTGATCGGTTGATAGTGGGGGCTGTGGGCGGATGCCCAAGCGGCCAAGCGATCGGCGTCGAGTTCGAACAGAACCACGGGCGTTTTCAGTGCGTACTGTTGCAATAACATGGGATGTAATTCTCCACACCACCCACACAACTCACCGTCCGACTCCACCGCAAACGCCCGCCCGGGATGTAAAAACGCCGGAACGCCCTTGTTCCCACACTGCACGAGCCGGCCCCCACTCCACTGGCATATCGCCTCGACGACACCCTTGGCGTCGAAGCAATCTACCATATCCCGCGACTGGCTCCAACCCCAAGTATGCCGTTCCCCGGCCAAAATTCCGCCTAGATGAAGCCGCTCGCGGGCGGCAGCCCCTTCCTGCCAATAGACATGACGGAGTTCAAAGAGGCGCACGTGGCGCGCGCCATGGCGCACATTGCGCTCGACGGCCTCGACCAGACCACCGGCCAATGTAGTGCGCAACAGCGCTGGTTCCTCGCCTAACGGATTCCCAATGGCGATCGGCTCCCGTCCCGGCACCACGAAGCGCGCGACGGTCGCGGCGGGGACGAACGCATAGTGCACCGCTTCGCTGAATCCCTGGGCCCGCAACCGTTCCCGGCACTGGGCCGCCCACGCAGCATGGATCGGATGGTGCGGCACCGCCACCGCCGCGCGCGGCAATGCGGCCGGAATGTGGTCGTATCCATACAGCCGCGCCACTTCTTCGACGAGATCGATCGGCCGCGTCAGGTCGGGGCGCGCCGTCGGAACGGTCACATGCCAGCCGTCGGGGACCGACGCCACTTCACATCCGATCGCCGTCAACAGCGTCGTGACTTGGCCGGCGGCAATGCTGACGCCCAAGACGCGTTCCAATTCACGCGCGGGCAACAGCAATGTCATGGCGGATATCGGTTGCGGGTAACAATCGATCCACTCGCCCACGACACGGCCACCGGCCCACGCGGCGATCAGTGTCGCGACGCGCTGTAATGCGCGCAGCACGCCGTTCGGGTCGACGCCCCGTTCGAAACGTTTCGAGGATTCCGTGCTCAAGCCGAGCCGGCGACTGGTGCGCCGGATGCCGGTCGGCGCAAAATACGCGCTTTCGAGCACCACGCGCGTCGTGTCGCTCTGAATTTCGGAGTTCGCCCCGCCCATCACGCCGGCGAGTGCAATGGGACGCGCCGCATCGCAGATCAACAAGTCGTCCGGCAGCAACGCGCGCTCGACGCCATCCAGCGTCTTGAACGTGGTCGCTGCGCCAGCGGTGCGGATCGTGATGGCGTGTCCTTCCACGAAGCGCGCGTCGAACGCGTGCAATGGTTGACCGTATTCCAGCATCACATAGTTCGTGGCATCGACGACGTTATTGATCGGGCGCACGCCGGCGGCCTGCAATCGAGCCTGGACCGCAGCCGGCGACGGCCCGACCCGCACGCCGTTCATCACGACCGCCGTGTATCGCGGACACCGCACCGGATCCGTTAATTGGACTTGGAGATGCGTGTCTGCGCCGGTCGTGGTCGGCTCGGGCTCGTCGGGCATCGTGCAGGCGCGTGCAAACCCCGCGTGGACTTCACGCGCCATGCCGCGCACGCTGAGCGCATCGGGACGATTCGGCGTCACGGCGAATTCCAGTACCGTCTCGTCCCCGTCGACATGCAGCGCTTCGAGCTCGAAACCGACCATCGTGAGGCGTTCCCCCACGGCTTCGGGAGATAAGCCTTTCGTGTCGACGAATTCACTGAGCCAACCCAACGGCACGCGCATAGGGAATCACTTTATTCAAATAAACTGCGACAAAAAACGCAGATCGCTGTCAAAAAAGAATCGGATATCGTCCACGCCGTGCAGCAACATCGCAATCCGCTCCACGCCGACGCCGAACGCGAAGCCCGTCACTTGCGTCGGGTCATAGCCGACGGCCGTGAAGACGGCGGGATCGACCATGCCGCAACCCAAGACTTCCATCCAGCCGGTGACCGCGTCGCCCGCGCGCGCGAAACGCATGCCATTCGCGTCGCGGAGGTAGCCGAGATCCATCTCGGCGGAGGGCTCGGTGAATGGAAAGAAACTGGGACGAAATCGGGTCTGCACGGCATCGCCAAACAGCTGTTCCACAAACAGCTGCAGCATCCCCTTCAGGTGTCGGAAAGTCACGTCGGTATCGACATACAGGCCTTCGACTTGGTGAAACATCGGCGAATGCGTGACGTCGGCGTCACGTCGATAGACCGCGCCGGGCGCGATCAGGCGCAGTGGCGGCGGATGGGATTGCATCACACGGACTTGGACCGGAGACGTATGGGTCCGCAACAGCAACGGTGCGGCCCCGGACTGCAACGGCTGCAAATAAAAGGTGTCTTGCATGTCCCGCGCCGGGTGATCAGCTGGCATATTGAGGGCTTCGAAGTTGTGATATTCCGTTTCGACTTCCGGCCCTTCATAGGTCGAAAATCCGAGGCAACGGAAAATGCCGACGATCCGCTCCATCGTGGTGCTGATCGGGTGCGGATAGCCGGCCGGCGTGGGCGCGCGTCCCGGTAACGAGACATCCATGCGGTCGCCTAATGCTTCCGCCAAATGACCGGCCTGCAGTGTGGAGTGGACGCGTTCGATTTCCGCTTCGAGCAGCGCCTTGACCGCATTGGCCCGCTGCCCAACGATCGGACGCTCTTCCGGCGTGCACTCGCCCAACCGTTTTAACACGGCCGTCAGCCCGCCTTTGCGTCCTAAGAATTGGACGCGCACCGCCTGCAGGCACGCCTCGTCCCGCACCTCCGCCAACGCCGTCCGCGCGGCAGACTCCAGGCCATTCAGCTCCTGCAACAGTGCGTGACTCATGCGGCGTGTTGTCCGGCAAGCGTCGCCAGCTTCGCGAAGTCTTGCGGGTCACACACGGCCAGCTCCGCCAAGACCTTGCGATCCAGCACGACACCCGCCTTTTTCAGACCGTTCATGAAACGGCTGTAGGAAATATCATGCAGCTTGCTGGCCGCACCGATCCGCGTCTGCCACAACCCACGCATATCGCGTTTCTTCACGCGGCGATGCTTGTACGCATAGGCCAACGCGCGATCGACGGCCTCTTGCGCGGTACGGATCAATTTACTCCGCGCACCGACAAAGCCCTCGGCCCGTTTCAAGACCTTCTTGCGCCGCGCGCGCGCCTTAGTCCCACGTTTTGCTCGTGCCATATTCCCTCCCTCTCGCAGTCCTTAACTAACCATACGGTAACAATCGCTTCATCTCAGCGACGTCCGCCTCGTGCACGTAGGCTGGCGTGCGCAACGCCCGCATCTGCCGCGCTGCCTTATGGCTCAACAAGTGGCGTCGCTTGGCCTGCCCGCGTTTCACCTTGCCGCTCTTTGTGACTTTAAATCGCTTCTTTGCCCCACTATGCGTCTTTAATTTTGGCATCATCATCTCCTTACGCTGACTTCTGCTTCATCGGTTGCAACACCGTGGAAAGGAACCGCCCCTCAAACCGCGGCGTCTGCTCCGGCGCGCCCAACTCGGCCACCCCGGTAATCACGCGCTGCAACATCTTTTGGCCCAAATCCTTGTGCGCCATTTCGCGCCCGCGGAACTGGATGGTCACTTTCGCCTTATGCCCTTGAGTCAGAAACTCGCGAATCCGTTTCAGCTTCACTTCCAGGTCATGCACGCCAGTCGAAGGACGCAACTTGATTTCCTTCACCAACGCCACGAACTGATGCTTCCGCGCCTCGTGGGCCTTCTTCGCTTGCTCGTACTTCCACTTACCCACATCCATGATCTTACAGACCGGTGGACGCGCGGTCGGCGAGATTTCGACCAAGTCGAGCCCGATATCCTCGGCCAACTTCAGCGCATCGGCGGTCTGAAAAACCCCCAGTTGCTCGCCCTCGGCCCCGATCAAACGCACTTCCGGGACACGGATCCGTCGATTGGTTCGCAATTCCGGTTTACGTGGTTGAATGAGCCACCTCCTCTGTTGTGCGCTGCTCAGACATGTTTTGAGTCAACCTCTGTTTGCAAACGTTGCACACAGTCTTCGATCGTCATCGCGCCAAGGTCGCCGCCGCTGCGGGCGCGCACCGCCACTTTGCGGTCCGCCGCTTCGCGTTTGCCGACGACCAACATATACGGAATCTGTTCCAATTGGGCATCGCGGATTTTGGCGCCGAGTTTTTCGCTCCGCTCGTCGCAGGTGACGCGCAGTCCTGCGGCGGCCAGTGCGTCGCGGACTTCATGGGCGTATGGGATCGAGGCATCGACGATCGGCAACACCACGGCCTGGACTGGCGCCAACCAGAGCGGCAGTTTGCCGCCGGTGTGTTCCAACAAAATCGCGATGAATCGCTCCAACGTCCCGAGAATGGCGCGATGGAGCATCATCGGGACGGCTTCGCAGCCCTCCGGCGTGATATAGGCGAGGCCGAAGCGTTCGGGCATCGCGCAATCGATTTGTACGGTGGCCAGCGTCCAGGCGCGGTCGAGGACGTCGCGGAAATCGAAACCGATCTTCGGTCCGTAAAACGCGCCCTCGCCCGGGAGTTCCGTGACTTGAAATCCTGCCTGCTCCAACGAGCGACGCAGCGCCGCTTCGGCCACGGTCCAACGTTCGATCGTGCCGAGAAATTTTTCCGGACGCGTCTGGAGCGTGACTTCGATCCGCTCGAACCCGAACGTCGCGTAGACTTCACGCGTCATGGCGATAAAACTGGTCAACTCTTGGTCGAGTTGTTCAGGCGTGCAGAAAATATGGGCGTCGTCTTGCGCCATGGAACGGACTCGGGTCAGCCCCATCAGCGTGCCGGAGGGTTCGAAGCGATGCAACCGGCCGAAATCGGCGTAGCGGATCGGCAGTTCGCGATACGACGGCTTGCGTAGTCCGAACAGATAACAGTGGCCCGGGCAATTCATCGGCTTCAGCCCATATTCTTCTTCGTCGACCGCCATCAGGAACATATCGCTGCGAAAGGCCTCGTAGTGGCCGGAGGTCTTCCACAGTTCGGTCTTGAAGACTTGCGGCGTCACGACTTCGCTGTACCCGTATTTGCGATAGAGCGTGCGGACATACTCTTGGAGCGCGTTGTAGACGACCGTCCCTTTCGGATGAAAAAACGGCGAACCGGGCGCGATCGGATGCATGGAGAACAGATCCAGCCGCGACCCCAGTCGACGATGATCGCGTTCTTTGGCCTCTTCCAAGCGTTGTAGATACAATTGCAACTCGGCGTCGGTCAGGAACGCCGTGCCGTAAATCCGTTGCAACATCGGATTGTGCTCGTCGCCACGCCAATACGCGCCGGCGACCTTCAGCAGCTTAATCGCCTTAATGTCGCCAGTCCGTGCGACATGCGGGCCTTTACAGAGATCGACAAACGCGCCGTGCCGATAAAGGGTCACGGAATCGTCAGGAATGCCGTCGAGGATCTCGATTTTAAAGGTCTCCCCTTTTTCGGTGAAGAGTCGCCGCGCGTCGGCCTTGCTGACTTCTTCGCGCGTGAACGGCAGATTGCGCGCGATGATCTCGTGCATCCGCGCTTCGATGTGCACTAAATCGTCGGGTGTGAATCCGGGCGCGTAGTCGAAATCGTAGTAGAACCCCTGCTCGATGGCGGGGCCGATGGTGACCTTCGCCTGCGGAAAGAGTTGCTGCACTGCATCGGCCATGACATGCGCCGCTGAGTGCCGCATCCGCTCGAGGGGATCGTCTTCATGTCCTGCACGACAGACCATAATTCGTTCCCGATACACGACACACGATATACGGATTCTGCGATAACGATTGTCGTATATCGTGTATCGGGAAATTTCCACCTGAGGCGGATCCGTCCTTCGGCGGATGCTGCTGCAAATTTTTGTGGGCGCGACAGGATTCGAACCTGTGACCCCTACCATGTCAAGGTAGTACTCTAACCAACTGAGCTACGCGCCCTTGGCGGGGCGGACGGCTGCAAACACCCCGTAAAAAACTTGGACCCCTATAGATTTTCGGGGGGGAAAGTCAAGGGAATTGAAGGGATTGGGGTTTTTGGGGCAAGCTTCAAGTGTCACTTTGAGGCCGTCGCGCTTCCGCGTGGCTGCGGACTCGGCAAAGCTGCAAACGCGGAGGATCGGGTTCACAGCGGAACAGGCTTTTAAACAAGACACTCCAATACCGCTGCGGCGGGGCAGACTTGGATACGAACGCCCTCCTCAGTCCGCTCCCGCATGGTCGCTCCACGCTCCACTAACTGCAGGGCACGCCGCACTCCCAGTAAGCGGGCCAGCGGCACGAGACTGCGGGACACCGTGGTATCGGTCCGTTTGCATTCCAGCAGCAACTGCGGCCGATTGCGTTCGCAGAGCAGAAAATCGACTTCTCGCTTCTCCTTATCGCGAACATAATGCAGCGTTAATTCACCAAGCCCTAGGTCATTGAGATAATCGACATATTTGCGCAAATGCACGGCTACGAGATTCTCGAAACGGATCGCCGGATCGTTGATTTCAGTCCAATCCCAAAGGTACCACTTCGCTTCTTTCTTCAGCAGTCGTCCCCGTCGTTGGCTGAACGGGCGCAGCGAGAATCCGTAAAAAACCCGCTCCAACAGATTCATCCAGTGGCGGACAGTGGCGAAGTGAACTTCCAAGTCTTCACGCAGACTATTGAGCGATAACGGGCTCCCCACCCGCTCCGGCAGGAGAAACATGAGTTGCTCGACCAACGGCAGATGGCGCAACGTCTCCGTGACCGCCAGATCCTGATTAATGAGGCGATCGAGGCGAGTCCGTCGCCAGCGCACTAAAAATGATTGATCGGCGCGAAACAGTGGTTCCGGGAAGCCGCCGAACCGTGTGAGCGTAGTGCACGCGTCTGTTGCCGCCGGCGATGGCGACGCAAACACCCGTTGCATGAGTTCCGCAAGAGATGGCACCGGCCGTCCGGCCGCAGCCAGTTCGGCCACTGAAAATGGGGCCAAATGATACGTGAAGTGACGTCCCAGCAGCGAATCCTGGCCTCGCCGGTACACATTGAGCAGCGCGCTCCCGGTGACAATCCAGTGCGTGTGTGGTTCGGACGTATCGAACAAGCCCTTTACCGCATTTTTCCAACGGGGGTATTTGTGGATCTCATCAAAGACGGCAATCGCTTGTTCCGCACCGTCCAATCGTTGCTTGCCCGCAAACAGTTGGGTCGTGAGCCACTTGCGGTGCGAGGCCACATCCCAGTTCAGATAGTTAAGGCCGGATTTTATGGGGTTGAGAAACGATTGTGCCAATGTCGTCTTTCCCACCTGCCGCGGACCAGTCAGAAAGACCATCTGGCGGAACTCACGAAGATGTTTGGCAATATGCTGATAAAGATAGCGATGAGTCACATAAAGAAATTAGCATGCAACTATAAAATAGTCACGACTTTTTTACAGTTGTATGCACAACATTTTACGCGTCGGGACTGCCTAATCGAAACAGGCGGCGGAGCCAGTGGTGGGCCTCGGCGGGTGGGGCATCGGGGGTCGGCGGGACAGATGTCGCGTCCGCGCCCTCCCCTTTGAGGTGCAGGATGGGGTCACGCAGCAGTTTAGCAATGAGCGCTTTGGTGCAGGCCTCCATCGCGGTGGCCACTGCCCCGTTCGGAGAGCCGAACCGGCCAAGGCTGCGCGCGACTTCTTCTTGGCGGATCGATTCCCATTTCTGATGCAGCGACGCGATCGCGGCCTGCGAGGCATTCGGCCGTTGATTCGCCCAATACTGCGCGGCGGCACGGGCGACGATCGCTTCCGCATCGCGCACGACGTGTTGGCGTTCGTTGGCATTCGCTGCGGCCACCCGTTGGAGATCGTCGAGCGTGTACAAATAGACTTGCGGCAAATTTGCGACCGCTTCGTCCACGCCACGCGGAAACGCGATGTCGATCACGAATTGCGGCCGTCCGCCTCGTTGTTGCCGGACGCGCTCCAGCTGCGCGGCATCGAGCAAGGGGACATCGCCACTCGCACTACAAATGATGATATCGGCCGCGCCCAGCGCCGTCTCGAACGATCCGACCGGACACGCCTCCCCGCCCACCTCCGCCGCTAACACCGCGGCACGCTCGAAGGTCCGGTTGACGATCAGCAGACGCCCGACGCCCGCCTTGCGGAAATGGCGCGCCGTCAGTTCACCCATTTCACCGGCGCCGATGATCAATCCGGTGCAGTCTTGCAATTGACCGAAGACTTGCTGCGCCAATGCCACGCCGACCGACGCCACCGAAATGGGATGGCGCCCAATCCCGGTGCGCTCCCGCACCTGCTTCGCGACTTGGAACGCCTTCGCGAACAAACCATGCGTGACCGAGCCGACCGTGCCCGCGGCCAGCGCCTCCGCAAACGCACTCTTCACTTGCCCGAGGATCTGCGCCTCGCCGACGATCATGGAGTCGAGACTGGCCGCGACACTAAACAAGTGTCGCACGGCCGCTTCATCTTGATGGCGATAGCCGCGCGCGGTCAATACCGCGTGACTGCGCGCACACTGCGTCCGCACAAAATTGTCCAAACACGACGGTTCCGCATCATCAGGGAGGACCGTGTAGAGTTCGGTGCGATTGCAGGTCGCAAGCAACACATGCTCCCGCAACCCTGCCGCAACCGCGCCCTGCAACCACGACTGACGTTGCGCGACCGTCAGCGCCAACGCCTCGCGTTGCGCCGTGTCGGCTACCGTATGGTTCACACCCCAACAGAGGATCATAGAAAATTACACCCCGTGTATTTCCACAAACGACAACAACAACACGGCCAACCCGAGCAACGCAAAAAAGACCCAACGGCGACCCGGTTGCCAACGACGCACGCGGCTCTGCAACAGAAATCCGTACAAGACCCATCCCAACAGCGAGAGGAGTCCATGACTGCGGGACCCCAGCCACGACGGCGCACTCCCACCTAAGATGACGCCGGTCCCGACGGTAAGCGTGAGCGCGATGAAACCGAGCAGCATCAGCCGCGTGATCGCGCGTTCGACGCTCGGGAGGGACGGAAAGCGCAACAGCTGCGGCGTCGGCCGGCGCATCTTGAGCGCGCGGTCTTGCCAGACGTAACAGCTGCCGACTAGACCGCTCACCAGAAAGATCCCGACCGCGACAATCGCACCGGCGACATGCACGGGGATCAGCGGCCACGCGGCAGAGATCCAACTGGCACTGTCGCTGCGGCCGCCGAGCAAGGTCGGGAGGGCCAGAGCCGCGACCACGGCATACAGCAGCGGCGCGAGACCCTGCCAGCGAGCGCGGCGCGTCAGCCAGACCGTCAGGCCCGCCAACACCCAGACCAGGAGTAAGAGTCCACCGCGATGGCGCCCGATCGAGGCCGCCCCTTCGCGCCAGATCGCGACCGGCAGATAAACGGTGTGCAACAAAAACCCCAGCAGGAAACAACGGCCGGCGTAGCGGACACCGGCGTGATCCGGGTGACGGCGGAGACTCAATGCGAGCAACGCTGCTGCGCCGTAGAGACAAAGCGTCGGGATGATACAGATGAGTGGCATAGGACCTCTGTGCTGAAGGACTTGGAAAGCAATGTCAAGTGTCTGACTGATTTCAACGGCTCCATTTTGTCATTTGCATTTTTGCCGCGCTTCTGAAGAATGGGGCCATGGCCACGCGAGGGACAAAAGGGCGTCAGCGGGCGGAGCGGTTGGAAGGCGAAGGCGATCGTTTGTTGGCACAAGGAAAGACGAAAGCGGCCCTGAAAAAGTTCCGCGCGGCGGAGGCGCTGGGCGCAGAGCGACCGGAACTCTACACCAAATTGATCCAGGCCCATCAAGCGGCGACGACGGAATGGACGGCCGAAGACTTCACGGCGTCACTCGGTTGGGAGATGCGGCGCCAAGAACTGTTGCACCCCGAAATCCGCGCGGCGCACGAACGACTCAGTCCGGAATGGCGAGAGGTCACAGAGCGCTTGCGACGCCTCTTTGTCTCCACCGATGCCGCATTGGTCGAACGCCTGACCGAAGAAATCGCGGCATACGGCGGCGCAGCCGTGCGTCCGCTGTTGGATTTCCTGCTGGTCATTAAACACGCGGCCACATCGCCGGCTGAGGCGTCATGAGACGCATCGGACTCACCGGCGGGATCGCGACCGGCAAATCGACCGTACTGGAGACACTGGCCGCATGCGGGGCCGCGGTGCTCGATGCCGACGCGATCGTTCACGAGCTCTACGCCAATTCCGCGGTGCTGCGCGAACGGGTCCGGGCACTGTTCGGGGACGGCTGTCTCCGCGCTGACGGACAACTCGACCGCGAGGCCGTCGCGCGACGCGTGTTCGCAGACGCCGCCGCACGCGCCCAACTGGAAGGCTTGATCCATCCGCTGGTCTGGGCGACCATCAACGAACGCGCCGCTGCGCTCGCCGCACGGAAGCCGCCGTTACTCGTATTCGATATCCCGCTGCTTTTCGAAGTCTGCGATTTGACGCTGTTCGACGCGATCGTCGTGGTTTCGTGTGACCGGGCCACGCAAGTACGGCGAATCATGAAGCGCTATCAGTGCGATCAGCCCACAGCCGAGGCCCGGATCGACAGCCAACTCCCGCTGCACGAGAAGCTGGCCCGGGCCGATTATGTGATTGAGACCAACGGTCTGATATCGGACACGCGAACTGCCGTACGGAACTTGTATCGCCACTTACTGCGGTAAACACGATTGATTCGCGCCACCAGGGTAATCGCCTAAGTGGCTAATTCAAAGTCACTCTGTCCCTCTACTTTCAGCATGGCCTGCTGACAGCATGGCCTGCTGGGATGGGGGGACGCAACTTTTTCTGCGACGTGCCGATACTACATATGGGGAAGGTCCAGCACTACAGACGGAGTCATTTATGGGTGGCAAACCACCGATCGTGGGAACTGGCGTACGCACCGGACAGAGGGGACGACCGGGACTGGTGCGCGGTACAGCGCGGGGGCCTCGCGTCCCAGTCAACGTTCCCCTGGTGCGGGATGGCACGGGGATCACACCCCCAGCCGGCACACCGGGCCTATTACGACGGATCGGCGGGGCCGTGGCGGGATTCTTTCGCACCAACGGCGGCGCGGCCAGGGCGGCGCAAGGCAGTGCACGTCCGGCACTCACGGGACCAGTCGCGCGCACGGTCGAGGGTGTCGAGCACTTATTTCTTGATAGTGGACCGACGATGGCCCTTCCTCCGGTCGGAGTCGGTGAGGAACCGACCGATCGATTGGCGGCATTGCCCGGAGTCTCGCGCCCGGAAGTTGGCGTACGGCTTCCAAGCGAGGCCGGACAAGCGGTAACCATCGATTTGTCACGGACCAGTTCAACGGTCCAACTGGTCATCCAGCGCAGTGCTAGAGAGGTCCCCACGTTTCAGCCACGAGGACTGATCTCCATTATTTCGTTGCCCGATAAACGACTCAGTCGAGAAACGCCACATGTCACGATTCAGTATGATCCGACGACGCGCGTCCTGACATTGACTGAAAAAGCGTCAAAACAAGGGACCTATCTACGACGTCTGGATGTCGTGGCCGGAACGGTGGAGCCGCGTGTCGGGTTGGAAGGCGCAGTGGATGGTAAGGTCACGTATCGCCTCCCACCGGAGACCGCCGGTGTCACGTTGGCCTTCGACAAGGCACGCGACGTAGTCTTTGCGCAGCTCCACGTCGGAGCAACGGCCGTCGAAGCGACTGCGAATCCCGCAGTACCGGCACGGGCCAAGATCGCCGCGCCGGCGCGCCCAGCAACGGCCTTGGCACTCGACGAGCAACTGCGTGCGGCACTCAATAGTGGCAAGGGCCCGTATACGATTAAGGTCGATCGGACCTCCGGGGCGGCCGTCGTCACCCTCACACATCAGACAAAGGTCCGCGGACAGATCAACGTGGCCTTCCCGGCTGAAGCGATCGATGCCGAGATTGTGGAGACGATGCAGGCTATCGTCGCACGGGCCCCGCTGTTCGAAGCGGTCGATCCGAGCCGGCGGGTTCAGAACCCAACGGTCACGTTGACGATTCGCTACGTGGCCGCCAATGACGCCGTCTTAGAGACCCCGCGTTTTGCCCGACATCGCGGTCACCTGGGAATCGATGGGATCGTCGAATTGCGCAGCGCCAAAGATGCCACACGTTCCGCCGCCGATCTGAAAAATGGCGTGCTGGGGGAATTCCGCCCGGAAGACTTCGCCGGCAGCACCGTGCCGCCCGCCTTCATTTATATGACGTGGCAGTCGAATGCCGTGCGGCGCGCCAACTTGATCGGCAATGCCTGGGGCAAAGTCCGCACCCGGATCCCCACTATCAGCGAAATCGGCGCCGACACCGGCGGCCATCCTCGGAAACGCTAAGTGCGCAAAAAAACGCCCCGGCCCAACCGGGGACGGCGGGGCCAGGGCGCGCTCACTATTGAGCGTTTCTGCAGTCATCAATTACAACGCATGGCAATCGTCCTTATCCGGGCCCCAACCTTTGCCATCCATCTCTTTGCATTCCGCCTTCGTCATTAAGGAGGAGGTCATCAGCTCCGTGCACTTGTTGTCCAACCAACACCGCGCCCGCGTATAGCCGGCACAGATCCCGTCGTTGACCGTGATCGCGTCGCTGACATCGACCACGTGACCGAGTGCAGTGGAGTCGGTCTCCACGATCGCGCCGAGTTCCAAGTTGCACAGCTCGTCGAGGCCGAAGTGCAATTGGTCGAGCGGAATGGTCAGCGTGGCGATCGAGCCATTCAAGACCGAGCGGATGATGGGCGTTTCGGCGCTCGTCGGATCGGACGTTGTCGTCTCGTCCGACGGTTCCGTCGCCGTTTCTTCGGCCGATTGATACAGTTCGGAGTCGTCGGCATAACTCTCCGCATTGGCCGCATCGCTATACGGGCAGTCCACGCCATCGTATTTCGCGACGCCCTTTTTCGTGCTGACACTCGGCGCACTGCCGCTCAACGCACTGCTGACGGTATGGTTCGTCGCCAATGCCGTGCCGGCACTCCCTTGCGCGACGATTTGCACTTGCTCCGCGACGTTGGCTTGATAACCGGACTCCGCATCCGCCAAATCGGGGTCGTAAACGACGAAGTTCAGCGCATAGAGGGAGAGATCGTCTTCGAGTTGCGAGGGGATGGTATCGCCGACCGTGAAGCGCACTTCGATCTGCGACTCCTGCAGCGCGATTTCCACGCCCTGCAAATCCCCGACGGCCAACCCACTCACGGACTCCCCACTGTCGGCACTGATCCAGTCACCGGACTGATCGCTCGCGGACTTCGTGGTTGACTCGCTCGTACTGCCAGTGCCGCTCTCCGTGCTCGCACTCCCCTCCTCCGCATCGCTCAACGCGTTCTGCAATTGCGACGGCAACCCGCAGGCCACGGTGCTCAGCAAGCCGGTGAAGGCCAACGCGCGGAACGTTTCGATGATGATACTTTGCTTCATATTCAACTCCTCCTTTGTACAAGATTGAGATTGCAGGAGGAGTGCCAACGGGCTTGGCGAGACAAGGGATTGATGGGAATGCGGTTTTTCTATTTCTCCACAGTGACCAACGAAAGCGTTCTCATGCAGATATACTCGCACGAGAACGCGATGGTCATCGCGCGGACGCAGGCGTCCCGTCATCCATGGCGGCGTGGCGTGCCGTCGTCGGAATCACTTTATAGAAGTAGCCGGGAGAGACCTGCAGCGCGCGGATGGCCGGATAGGGGTGGCCGTGGTGGGCGCGCAGTGCAGCGGCGAAGATCTTGGCCATATAGGTGCCGAGGCGCTCGCCGTCGCGGTAGCGAAATGGATCAGCATGCAACGGGTGCGCGGGATCGCGCAGTCCTATCTGTTGGACCAGTTTGTAGACTTTCGCCGGCGACAGCCCCAACGCGGTCGCGGCGCGGCGTGCGTCCCATTGGTAATGCGCGAGCGCCTTCGCAACGATGAGACGTTCGTAGTCGCGCCACGATTTGGTCGCATCGTAGTGGTTTTCAGGATCGATCGGCGCAAGCGTTTCCAGCGTATCGGAGGGACGGAGGATCGAACGCGGGGGTTCGGCCTCCTGGCGAGGCGCGGATGGTGCTTGCACGGCACTCACGACGCATGAGGGTTCCGTGGCACTATGCGCCAACGGATGGTGCGGCGGGATATCGGTCACGCGCAGTACTTTACCGTCGCACAGTGCACACATTGCGGTCAGGAGATGCTCCAACTCCCGCACGTTGCCCGGCCAGTCGTAGGCCATGTAGCGTCGCCACACGTCGCGGTGGACTTGGGGCACCGCTTTCCCCGGCACGGCGCGGCGGAGAAAATGCTCCACCAACATCGGCAAGTCCTCACGACGTTCGCGCAGCGGCGGGAGCTCGAGTTGGATCTGACAGAGACGATAATACAGATCTTCGCGAAACGTCCCGGCCCGGACGGCCGGCAGCAGCGCGCGATGCGAGGCCGCGATGATGCGGCAATCGATGGTGCGCGTCGTCGTGTCGCCTAAGCGCCGGACTTCGCGTTCTTGCAACACGCGCAGCAGCTTCGGCTGGAGCTCAAGCGGGAGTTCGGCCACTTCATCGAGGAATAGCGTCCCGCCGTGCGCGGCCTCGAAGAGTCCGGCCTTGTCGCGCACTGCGCCAGTGAAGGCCCCGGCCCGATAGCCGAACAGCTCGCTCTCCATCAACTCTTTCGGGATCGCGCCGCAACACACCGGAATGAACGGCGCCTTGGCGCGTTCGGGATGTTGGGCATGCAGCAAGCGCGCAATCACTTCTTTGCCGGTGCCGGTCTCGCCATGCAGACAGACGCTCAAGTCGGTCGGGAGGATTTTTTTCAGCAGTTCAAATAATCGGCCCATCCGCGGGGCGTGCGAACGGAGATCTTTGAGTTGAAAGCCCGGGCCGCTCGTGGCCTCCAGACGCGCAATCTCCGTCTCGCGCTCCACCACAGTCGCAGCCAATTGTGCCGTGCGCGCGGCGGCCGCAGCCAACAGCTGCGCACGTTCGATCGCAAGGCCCGTTTGGTCGGCGAACGCAGCCAGCAACGTCGTGTCGGCATCGTGGAACGCGCCCGATTGCAAACGGTGCGATAAATACAAGCCGCCGATCACGCGACCGGCCGCGTGGATTGGGAGACAGAGCACGGCACGGAGTTGCCCCAACACTACCGACTCCGCCGCGTTCCAATCGGCCTCGTGCGCGGCATCGTCGGTGACGAGCGCGCGACCGCTTTCCATCGCCCGACGTGCGATCGTCGCGCTCACTTGAGACATCGCGGCGTCCGGTTGCACGTTGTAACTCGCTGCGATCTGCAACGCATTCGTCGCATCGAGTAGGAGGACGAGACCCAATTCGGCGTTGGCCAGTGCTACGGCGTGACTGAGGATCAACGTGAGCAACGACGGCAAGTCGGTGATCCGTGCTAATTGCTGGTTGATTGCCAACACCCGCTGCCACGGCAATGTCGGGTCGGGTGGCTGCAACGCAGGCGTGGCCGGCGATTGCGGAGTCGGAGTATGAGACGACATATCGACCTCCCGTTGTGCGTCGGTGATAAACGGCAACAGCGCGGCGGCGGCGCCGTCACGCGCCAAGGTCTCGGCTTCGGTCAACAGCGCCCGCGCGGCGACAACGTCTTGCTGCTCGTGGGCCAGTCGCGCCCGTTCTAACAAGGCGCGCACCAAGACGTGCTCATCGGCGGCGCTGCGCGGCCCGGGTCGCAGCCAGTGCTCCACTTGGGTCAAGTGGGTCGCGGCGTCGTGCGGACGGCCGTTCGCGCGCAGCAGAATGCTCAAGTTGGTGGCGAGCGCGGCGCTGGAGCGAAGGCACCCCAGCCGCGCCGCGACGCGCAAGCCGCGCTCATAAGCCTCGATCGCGGCCGCAGCATCGCCTTGCTGATGCGCCAGATTCCCGAGCCCATTAAGGATCCGCAACGTTAACGCATGATGCCCCACGGCGCTGGCACAGGTGTAGGCCAAGCTCAGCTGCGTCATCGCGGCGGCATAGTCCCCCAGTCCCCGATACGCCTCGCCCCAATTGTAGCGGCAACGCGCCTCCAGGCCTTGATCCGCATACGTTTGGAGCCGCTCCCATTCCCGCGCGCACTGCGCCTGCGCGGACGCATAGTCATGCTGTTGCAAATAGAGGAGCGCGAGATCGTTGTTCGCAGTGCGGATCCAGGTATCCGTCGGGAGCGCCGCTGCGGCCGCCCACGTCGCGGTCAAGATGGTGTGCGCCTCGGCCCATGCGCCGGCCTCGATCGCCAAACGGCCGAGGTAGTTCTTGAGCCGCAACACTTCGGCCAGCGGCAAGCGGGGTTCGTGCTGCAATAGCGCAGTAATCGCCGCGCGGGCCGCGTCCGCGTCGCCACGTCGCAAATGCCACTCGATCCGCTCTCCCGCGAGTGCGGCGCGCCAGCGCCATTGTTCACTTTCCGGACTCGCGTCGATCGCCTGCGCCACACTATTCGCGACGGCATCCACGTCGGGCGACTCGATTTCGACCAGCGCGTTGACCCATGCTACGCCCCACTCGACCCGCACGGGATCGGTCGAACGCGCGTGCCATGCCCAGCGCAGCGCCTCGATCGCAGCGGGCCACGCCTCGTCCCGCGCGCACTGCGCAACATAGCGCCGTAATCCATGCGCCGCCGCTGCGGGATCACTGCCAAACGCCCGATGATAATCCAGCGGCTCATCCGGCAACTCCGCTGCGCACGCAACAAAGCGATCGTGCCACGCCATACGCCGTGCCGGCGGCAGTGCGCCGCGAGCCCACTCGCGCACTCCGGGGTTCGACAACACCACCAGCGCATCCCGCTCAGTCAGCCAACCGGCCGCGGCAAGCGCGCCGCGCCATTCCCGCGCGGGGCCCAGCAAATGCGGCACACTCGCTACCGGCAATGGATGCTGCGCAACACTCAGACATTCCAATGCGGCGCATGTATCCGGCGACAACGTCGCACGGCGCGCTGCGAACCACGCCTCCATCCCGATTGTGACCGGGAGACGTTCCAATTCGGCGCGCAGATCGGCGAAGTTCGCAGCATGCCAACGACCGTGCGCATCGACAAATTGGCGCCGCTGCAGACACGTCGCGCACAATTCGCGCAGCCACGCGGGGTTGCCTTCGGAGCGCGCCAACAGCGCATCAACGAGCGGATCGGGGACATGTGCCATCCCGGTCACGTGGCGCAGATAGGCCGCGACGGACCCACGATCGAACGGCGTCAGATCGATGCGCTGCACGCGATCCGTAGGCAGCCAGGCCTGTAATGCGTTCGCTTCATCGGGGCCCGCCGTGATGACGAATAAACGGGACTCCTGTGGCAAGCCGAATGCTGCGGCACGCAGGCGGCCCAGCTCGGCCGGGGAACGAGGCCCGTCCGCGTCTTCGCACGTCACACGACAACCTCGCAATTGCGCCAGCGCCACGAGCTCGCGCGCCACGCGACTCTTGCCGAGTCCGCGCGCCCCGACCAACAGCACGATTGGCGGCACCAAGGCGACATCGAGGGGCAGCCCTGCGACCAATTGTTGCAATCGCTCCCAGAGCGCGGCGCGGCCGATCAGCGGGCCGGCATCCGGAAGATACGCCACACTGGTCGCAACAGTCTCAATTGCATAGTCGTGCGCACCGCGTTGATTGAGCGCGTGGATCACCGCCGCCGCCGTCGGGTAGCGCTGCTGCGGGGACTTCGCGAGCAGACGCGCCAACACGTCCGTCAGATACGGCGGCGCAGCCGCACACACGGTGTGCAGCGGCGCGGCGTGCAACTGCAAGTGCCGTTCGCGCGTCGCGGCCAGGCTTTCGGCCACGAACGGGTTGGCGCCGGTCAAACAGTGATACCAGACCGCGCCGAGGGCATAGAGATCGGCGCGACCGTCGCGCAGTTCACCCCGCCAGACCTCCGGCGCCATTGTGGCCGGCGTGCCGGCGACCGTATGACCGGGGAGATTGGCAAGTCCGAAGTCGATCAGCTGCACGCGACCGCTCGTTCGCTCGACGAGCAAGTTCGCGGATTTGATGTCGCCGTGGCAAATGCGGCGCGCCTGCAGGAATTCGAGCGCCCGCAACGCTTGCACCATCCACTGTTCGATCACGTCCGGCGCGACACCCGCACTGGCCTCGACAATCGGGACTCCATCGATGAAACGTTGCGTGAAGTAGACGCGCCCGCTGGTCGCGTCGCGGCCGAAGTCGAGGATCTCCGCGATATGGGCGTGTCGCAATTCTTGCAACCAACGGAATTCCTGTTTGAAGGCCGAGACCGCGTCATCCGCGGACTGCGCCGCGGCGCCGGCCGGGCGCAACCATTTCAGCGCACACAACGTATCGTTCGTTGTATCGGTGACCAGCCAGACCTCGCCGGCGCTCCCCTGCCCCAGCGCGCGGACGACGCGATAGCGACCGTCGATCCACTCCATCACTATAAAGTGTAACGGATGTGCATCGCGGAGAGGATGAGTGAAATAATACATGTCCGTGGCGGAGAATGGGGCCATTTCCCGGGGCGTACGCGTGGCATAGGCCTTGCTGTACTGTGCAACGCAGAGTAGATGAAACTGCATAAGGAGCGTCTATGGGGGAGACACGCCGGTGGATGGTCTGGGGTTTCGTGGTGCTGCTGGCCGCGCGGTGGTGGACCGTCGGCTGCGGGAGCGCCGCCGAGGCGCCGACGCTCTCGATCCCGGCCCCGATCGTTACCAAGATCACGATCGGAAATCCCGAAGGCGGTCTCTCCACTATTACAGGAGCGGCCGGCGCAGTAACCGGCGGCAACTTGGTGAGCGCACAGAACCTCACACAAGAAGGAATCACGTCGCGCTGGGAACGGTTGTTCTGGGGCATCGCGTACGCGGCGACGACGGTACAAACCACTGCCGCTGCGGACGGATCGTTCTCGTTGCAAATCGAGGCCAGCCTTGGCGATCGGATTCGGATCACGCAACGCGACGCCGCCGGATCCACCAGTACGGCCGCCGAAATGGTCGCGCCCTATCAACCGCTGACGCTCGCATTCACGCCGACCGGCATCGCCGTCGATCCGGACAGCGACACGGCCTACATCATCGGCACGTCCGGCGATGACGGCGTCGTGGCCCCGTTGACGTTCGGCGCGACACCGACGCTCGGCAACACCAGCACACTACTGTCCGCGTGTAATCGACCCACCGCGGTCGCCGTCGACGGCACTCGGAATCGCTTGATCGTCGTCGATCACACCAATCGCACCGTCTGCGACCATCCGCAAAACGGCGATCCGGCAACCCTCGCCGCTTCGCTGACCGTCGCACCGCTCAACATTGCGATCGACGTGAGCGGCGATGTAGCAGTAATCACGAACGACACTGCGGCGGCCGACGTGGAAGTCTCGCTGCTCGATTTGACGACTGACGCCTTTGTGCCGGTCACGCTGCCGAATCCAGTCGGTGGCACGCTGCAATCGTCGACACCGGTCGTTGCGACCGGGCAAGTCAACGGCACGAATTACGCAGTCGTCGTGACGACCTATGCCAACAACGACCACTACGGCTTCCTGATCAACCTCGACACCGAAGTTGTGCTCGGCACAGGCACCGCGTTGTCGCTCACTGCACCGGGCGAGGCGCGCGTGTTCAACAACAATTCGGTGCTCCTGAGCGATGCCGGCGGCGTGGCCCGGATCTATGTGATCGATGAGGCCAGCGGCGTGGCGACGCTGACCAACACGTTGACCGTCGGCACCTCCCCACGCGGCGTCGCGGTCGACACAGCGCGGCGGCGCGGCTATGTGGCCAATCTCGGGAGCGCAACGGTCTCGCGGCTCGATTTAAATACGAGTCCGGAGACCGTAACCAACACGATCGACGTCGCGACCGAACCAATCCACCTCGCGTTCCGCGGCGGCACGACCAACCAACTCGCGATCGTTCACCAAGACGGCACGCTGATTGTGCTCGGGGAATGAATGTTCCCCGCCCCAAGGGGCGGGGTATCCACCTTCCTCTCCCTGTTGGGGAGAGGGTTGGGTGAGGGGGAGAGCGCCGGGGTTGATCCTCCTGAATCCTCCCCCTCACCCTGGCCCTCTCCCCAACGGGAGAGGGAACGCGGAAAAAATGAGCCGAAGTCGCAAGGAAATTCACCTGAAGGAATTAACCGACGCGCGTTCACTCAAGTTCCACCAGCACACTCTCGGCTGCGGCGAGGTCGACCCGAATCGCGGCTTGATTGCCGAGCGGCGGTAATGCGGTATCTCCGGCCAAGCGATGCACGGTCACTTGGGGCGTGGCCGTGGCGCAAAACGGGCGCACGGCATCCAGTGGCAGCAGGATCGTCATCGATTGTTCACTGTGCAACGACGTAACGACTACGCCGATGGTTTTTGACGGCGCGCTCCAAGCGCTCGCCACGGCGACCGGCGCAACCATCACTTCGGAACTCTTGACGAACGATTCAAAAACAGGCGTTCGCAACATCGGCAGCGGCTCGGCGCTGATAGTCGCCGCATAGGCCGCGCCATTGCCGCCGACAGCGGTCTTGCTCCAACGCAACGTCGGTGGCGGCAGCATTTCGCCGAACACAAGATCCTCGCGAAACTGACGGCGATATTGCGCCAACGTGAACGCGTAATCACGCAGTCGTACTTCTTTCGGAGGGTCACACGTCGGATCATTTAGCGGATTGCAGTCCGTGTTCCACACGAACGGTCCCGGCATGCCGCCCCAGGTAAGCCAGGTCCCTTGGCGCGCCACGATCGACGCCACGGTGTGATATTTTTTCGCGACGCTGAGCCCGATGAATTGCGTGTAATCGTGATAGACGATCGGCGCGAGCGGCACGTGCTCGACGGCGACCACTTCTGCCCCACCCTCTTGCACGACGTAGGTCGGCGCTTGCGCCTCGGTGTAAAAACCGTCGATCACGTCGAGATACGGTTCGGAGAACCCTTCGGTATAGAAGCCCGCTTGCGGATTGAGTTGTTTCGCGGCCGCGCGGGCCGCCGTCACCATCGTACGCAGCCCCTGCACATAAAACGCACCCCCTCCCGGCGCGTGGCCGTGGTCCGGATTGAAGCACGGCGTCGGAGTCAACGCCGCCAACTCATCGTGATAGACCCCTTCCACGTGATATTCGCCAATCATGCGTTGCACGGATTTCGTCACAACCTGTTGCCAGCCGACGGCGGCCGGGCACATCCGCACGTGATGTTGGAGCGGCGGCGCGCCCGTCGGGATCGGGAGAAACGTCAATTGGTCGTTGCCCATAATCACGCTGCCATCGAAACGGCGCATCGCGCTGCTCAGTCCCGCCAGCTGGTCTCCGCTCCCACTCCAGAGCGCCGGATCGCACGGCGGGACGTCACAGACCGCGTCCCAACGCGTCGGTAAGGAATAGAGGACGACCGGCGTCTTGGCGTCGGCCGTCTTCACTTGCTGCCGATATTTTTCAAACGATGTCCACGGCACGACGCTCGGCGCATCGTTCATTTGGGTCTGTTGTGACGCAAACCGGTTCGCCTCTTGCCATCGACTCCAGTGCCACATCACGGCACCGGCGTGTCCTTTAGCCTGCAACATCTGGCTGTATTGGGCCACGATCGCACCATCGGCCGATGGTTGGTTCAGTCCGGCCTCCGCCATCCACCGCGGCAAGTCATCGCCGGTGTCACGCTGAGCCAACGTCCCGGCCTGCATCCACGGTTGCTGTTGCGCGAACTCGGTCCGATAGCGACGCGCAAAATCATACCAACGGCCGTCTTGCAGCGCGAGCACCGTCGGCCACGTTTGCGTGTAATCGTTGCCAGGTTGTCCGATGTTTTCCGCCAGCGTCAGCACTTCCAGCGCCAACGCAGGATCCGGTAACGCGCCATCATTTTGTAACAGTGCGCTCGTGAGCGCGGCAGGGAGGTCGTGTCGAAATTGCAGCGCCTTCATGAAACCGATGCCGTCTTCCACAGCGACATAGAGACCGCCAACCGGCGCGAGTTCGTCGAACAGGCCAAACCACTGCATCCCGAGGTCGCGGCCCGGATACCAGACACCGGTGAGATCCCAATAGGTCGGCCAGTTCTGCGCCTTCGTGATGCGATCCACGGCCGGCGCGGGGACACGGCGTAGTGGGTGCACAAACGGATCGTGCACGAGGCTCCCGATGTTTGAGCCTGGGAGCAGCAGCGCCGTCCGAGCCGCCGTTGGACCAACGGGCGCAACCCCGGTCAGCGTCGGAAACGCGACGGACTTGAGCGACCACTGCGCACTGTCGAGCGCGACAGCGATGGTCGCGCGTACCGCATGCGTCGCCGCGTCCGGCGTCAGTTGGACGGCGACGTCCGCCAATCCGCCGGATGCCGCGCCGAATTTCAGACTCGGCAACGCAATCCCCTGCCACGTCACGGTGACCACACCGGAATCGGGATCGCGCCCACAGCTGCGCTGCGCGGACGCGGTCGCGGTGTTGGCGAACGACCATTCGATCGGCGGCGTACTGTCGCCGGCGGCAGACGGCGTCGTGAGAGTCAGTCGCCACCACTCGCGCGGCGCTGCGAGCGTCGTCTTGCGACCGCTCGTCGCATCGACGAGTCCGCTGATCCCGTATCCATCGTTTGATCCCAGCAGATGGAGCGCCAATCGCCCGGCCGTCACCGTGGTCCCCGCCGTGTCGAGTCCGCCGTTGTACAGCGCAATGATTTGGTGCGGAGCGAGCGCCTCCGCGAACGTCGCGAATTCGTCGAGCAGAAAGGCGCCGTCGCCCAGCACTGGAAATTGCGGCGTGCGACGGGAGCTGAGCAGATAAAGATGGTTCGGGGCCTTGCTCAGTGTCGGGAAATTGTTCCACGCGACGCGTTCGGCGCGCAGCCGTCCATCGATAAACAAACGCACGCGATGCTCGGCGGTCCACGTGACGGCCAAGTGATGCCATTCTCCAGGCGCCCATCCGGCAATCGGAAGCATGATATCTTGTTCGACGCCCGATTGCCGCGCGACCAATTGCAATTGACTCCACTGCGTCGCGTGGTTGCCGAGTTGGAAGTTCCAGCCTTCGCCGTTGTTGTCGGATTGGAGAAAGAGCACGCGGCGATTGCCGCTTCCATAAAAACTGTTCGACTGGACCCAGAGACTGACCGATCCCGCGGGCGACGGGAGCGCGGCCGCGACCGGCACCGCGAGGATCGCGCCATCGAGCTGCAACGCGCTGCCGCGACGCCCCGGCTTGAGGTGCCACACTTGGCCAAGATCGGTCTCGCCCTTGATCGGCAAACCCTTTGCGTCGAGGACCTTGAGCTGCAACGCCGGATTCATCAATTCATCAAAGTCGTCAAAATGCAGTGCGTAATGTGGGGTCGGCAACGCATTCGCTCCGGGCAGTTGCGGCAGCGGCACGGAGGCATCGCCCGTGGCGCAGGCCTCCAAGACCGTGGCGTTGGGTGGAGGTGGATCCGGCGGTTGCGGATCGTCCTCGACGCTCACGGGGGTCTCCGGAACAACGACTGGCGGCTCTGGATCACTGGCAACCACGGGATCCACCGGCGGCGCAATCAGTTCCGGCACGTTGGGCCCGACGGCAGCGGGCGGAATCTCCGGCTCGTCAATCACCGGCACCGGCTCACGGACCTCCGTCACGATCGTCGTCAATACGTCCTCTCCCCCGTCCGCGGTCGCCGCCGGACGCGGCGGGGTGAGATCGCTACTCGGGAGTTGCGCTGCCGGCGCCGCCCCCCCACTGACGCGGCTCGGATCCGGCGCGGGCGCGGCCGGGCCCTCGCTGTGCTCACAACCCGCGAGCACGCCGCAGAGGAGGCCGAGCATGAAGAGTCGCCGCACAGATGAGAATTCAGTGCAATGGCAAGACCAAGCGTCGGGTCCGCTAACGGGTTGAAATGCTGCCGATTCATAACCGGACTATGGCCAAACGCCGAGCCAATATGAGAAACGGCGTGCAGAATAACAGATTGTTGACGCAACTTTTTTTCCGCCGTGCCGAAAAAGAGGTAACGGAATGGAGGCTCGTATGTTGCATGGGCTCAGGCAGTCCCACAGTAGACGGGGTGCGGCGCGCGGGAACCGCATGAAGTCCCTCCCCTGTGTCCGCCGCTCCCCAACAGGGGATCCCTGCACGCTTCACCGTGCGGCGCTGCCACTGCACGCCGTGCAGCGGGAAACAATGGGCTCACTGGCTCGGTTACTGCGCGGCCAGTGTCCGGAAGGGACGATTGTCTACGCAGAAGTCGCGCGCCACTGCGACGCAGCGGCCGAACAGATGCGAACGGCCGCGACTGTACTTTCTTATGTCCCCCGCACCGATGACCTTCGGCGGATGCTACACGGCCTCTATCTCGTCTTCATCCGCACAGCCGGCATCGCGGATCTGATCGTCCACGATGAATATACCGCGGAGAGTTTGGAGGCCCGTAGCTTGAGAATGACCGGCTGCCCGCACGAGGCCCCGTTTTTGGATGATTTCACTCCGGACCGAGCCCAGCTCGTTCGTTTCTTCGCCGCCGCATCGCATATCTCGCGGCTCCATCCACGCGCACTGGAAACCCACTCGGCGGGTTTACACTGGCCCGAGGGGACTGAGGGGTATGATTATGATCTGTTAGGACAGTATCGGATCATCGGGGTGCTGTTTGCCGGTGGGGTCGTCGAAGGAGTCGTCCCTATGCCGCCATTACAGCACTTCTTAGCCGATGCGCTCCGCGAATTTCACGAAACCCCTTGTAGCACAAGCCGTGTAGTCTGAATTTCAGCGCTCGATCTTCGCCACCAACAACGTCGCCGCCCGCACAAAATCTTCCGGCGTGTCGATGTCGACGTTTTCGTCTGCGCCCATCAGCAACACCGCGGCGCGGTCGGCGACTACCTGCGTCGCAAGCACCGACGTCCGGGTGAGATAGATCGCGCCGTTTTCCCGAAATGCGGGGCGGCTGCGTTGGCGGTTTTCCAGTTTCGTCGGATAGAGCCGCTGCCAAAGGCCATCCGCTTCGATCCAAAAATGGCCTTTGTCGAGCGTCCCGCTGATCACCGAATCGGCGCCGGTGGTGCGACTGAGCGCGATCGCCTCTTCAATGCGGGCGGCGCGCAGCAGCGGCGAGGTGGGATAGACGAGTAAGACATATTCGGGATGATAGGCCTCGTGGTTCGCCAACCATGCCACTGCGTGTTGCAACACCGGTAATGTCGGGGTCTCGTCGTGCGCGAGTTCCGCCGGACGAATGAACGGGACGTCGGCGCCATATTGGCGCGCCACAGCGGCGATTTCGGTGTCTTCGGTGGAGACTAACACGCGATCCACACCGCGCGCGGCTTTGGCCGTCTCGATGATATGCGCAATCAGCGGCTTCCCGGCCAACGACTTCACATTCTTCCGCGGCACCCCTTTCGAGCCGCCGCGCGCCGGAATAATAGCGAGGACCTGCGGCGCCGTCATGCGTGGGCCTCGCGTGCCGCTAACGCCGCCCGCAGCCATGCGACGATTTCTGTGGTCGTAGCACCCGGCGTAAAGATCCGCGCCACACCGAGCTTGGCCAGTGCGGCGACGTCGTCGTCGGGGATAATGCCGCCGCCGAACACTACGATGTCGTCCGCGTGCTGGGCGGTCAGCAATTCCTTTACCTTGCTAAATAGATGCATATGGGCGCCGGAGAGGATCGAGAGTCCGATCGCGTCGACGTCCTCTTGGATGGCCGCGGAGACTATCATTTCCGGCGTTTGGTGGAGGCCGGTGTAAATCACTTCGAAGCCCGCGTCGCGCAACGCACGCGCGATCACTTTCGCGCCGCGATCATGCCCGTCGAGGCCGGGTTTCCCTACGAGGATGCGATGGCGTCGTACAGCGTTCATGGTGTCAGTATCCGTTCATTAAAAAATCCCGGGATCATGATATTCGCCGAAGATCGCTTTCATCGTCGTCATGATCTCGTTCAACGTGCAATAGGCATGCGCGCAATCGAGCAAGCGCGGCATCACGTTGTCGGCCCCTTCACACGCGTGGCGCAATGCCGCTAATGTCGCGGTCACGCGGGCCGCGTCGCGCCGCGCCCGCACGGCTTGCACGCGCTTGGCTTGTTCATGTTCGACGCCCGCGTCGATTTTCAATAACGGCAACGGCGGATCCGCTGCGTTGAGGAAGTCGTTCACGCCGACCACGATCTTTTCCTTTTGTTCGACTTGTTGCTGATAATGATACGATGCTTGCGCAATTTCGCGTTGCGGATAGCCGGCCTCGATCGCAGCGATGATTCCGCCCATCTCGTCGATCTTCCGAATATACGCCAACGCCTCCGTTTCCATCCGCGTCGTCAACGCTTCGACAAAATACGAACCACCGAGCGGGTCGATCGTATTCGTCACGCCGCTCTCATGCGCAATGATCTGTTGGGTGCGCAGCGCGATTTGTGCGGAGTGTTCCGTCGGCAACGCTAACGTCTCGTCGAGCGCGTTGGTGTGCAACGATTGCGTCCCGCCGAGCACCGCGGCCAGCGCCTGAATGGTCGTGCGCACGATGTTATTATGCGGTTGTTGCGCGGTCAGCGAACAACCTGCGGTTTGGGTGTGGAAGCGGAGCATCCAGGAGCGCGGCGACTGCGCGTGAAAGCGTTCGCGCATGATGCGCGCCCACATCCGTCGCGCCGCGCGATACTTCGCGATCTCTTCGAAGAAGTCATTGTGGGCGTTGAAGAAAAACGACAGCCGCGGCGCGATCCGGTCGACGTCCAATCCGCGATCGAGCGCGGCCTGCACATAACCGATCCCGTCCGCCAATGTGAACGCCAATTCTTGCACGGCGGTCGCGCCGGCTTCGCGGATATGATAGCCGGAGACGGACACGGTGTTCCATTTCGGCACGCGGTCGGCGCAGAAGGCCATCATGTCGACAGTCACACGCACCGAAGGACGCGGCGGAAACGCGTACGAATTTTGCGCGATATATTCCTTGAAGCAGTCGTTTTGGACCGTGCCGCCGCATTGCTCCAACGGGACACCCTGCTTTTCTGCGGCCGCTAAGTAAAAGGCCAGCAGCGCACAAGCCGGGCCGTTAATTGTCATCGACGTCGTCACGCCGCCCAACGGGATATCGGCGAACAGCCGTTCCATGTCGTCGAGCGAGGAGATGTTGACGCCGCATTTTCCCACTTCGCCACGAGCGCGTTCGGCATCGGCGTCGTGCCCCATGAGCGTGGGAAAATCGAACGCGACCGAAAGTCCGGTCTGGCCGTGGGCCAACAGATATTTGTAGCGCGCGTTGGTTGCTTCCGGACTGCCGAAACCGGAGAAGAGGCGGAAGGTCCAGAGGCGTCCCCGATACATGGTCTCATGGACGCCGCGCGTAAACGGGAACTCGCCCGGCGTGCCAAGATCGCGCTGCGGATCGAACCCAGACAGGGATTCCGGCGTGTAGAGCGGGTCTACGGGAGCGTCGGAGATGGTCGTAAACGAAACAGCGCGCTTCATGCGTTAGTTTCCCGCTTCCAATTCCCGCAACACCGCGCGGGCGATCACTAAGCGTTGGATCTCACTGGTGCCTTCATAGATCTCGGTGATCTTCGCATCGCGATAGAAGCGCTCGACCGGAAATTCGCAGACATAGCCGTAGCCACCCAACACCTGCACAGCCTCTTTTGCGATCCAGTTCGCGGCTTCGGATGCAAAGAGCTTCGCAATCGCCGCTTGTTTAGAAAACGGCTGTTGTTGATCTGCCATCCAAGCCGCTTGGTGCAGCAACAGCCGCGCGGCCTCCAGCTTCATCGCCATATCGGCGAGTTTCCATTGGATCGCTTGGAACTGGCTGATCGCTTGGCCGAATGCCTGGCGCTCGCCGGCGTAACGGCGCGCGAATTCAAATGCGGCCCGGCCGATCCCGAGGGCTTGCGCCGCGATCCCGATCCGTCCGTAATCGAGCGTGTTCATCGCGATCGCAAATCCCTGCCCTTCTTGCCCGAGTCGATTCGCCGCCGGCACGGCGCATTGATCGAGCACAACTTCGGACGTGGAGGACGCGCGAATGCCGAGCTTCTTTTCGATCTTGCCGATTTTGCAGCCCGGCGCATCGCGATCCACGATGAAGGCCGTGATTCCCTTGTGCCGCGCCGCCTTGTCGGTCATCGCGAAGACAATGAAGGCCTGCGCGTGCGGGCCGTTGGTAATAAAGTTTTTCACCCCGTTGAGCAGATACCGATCGCCCTGCTGGACAGCCGTGGTTTGTTGATTCGCCGCGTCGGAGCCGGTGCCCGGTTCGGAGAGGCAATACGCGCCGAGTTTCTCTCCGCGCGCAAACGGCGGCAGGTACTGCTGTTGCTGGGCTGGCGTGCCGAAGCGTTTGATCGGTCCGCAGAACAACGAATTGTTGACCGACATCGTCACGGCGGTGGAGGCACACGCGACCGCCAGTTCTTCCAACGCCAAGACATACGTCAGCATGTCGAGGCCGGAGCCGCCCATTTCCGGCGGAATCATCATCCCCATCAGTCCCAACTCCGCCATCTTGCGGATGTTGTCGCTCGGGAATTCGCTCCGTTCATCGAGTTGCGCCGCGACTGGGGCGATTTCTTTCTGTGCGAAATCGCGCACCATCTGTTGCAACATCCGTTGGTCGTCGGTCAGTGTGAAGTCCATATCATTTCCCCTGAAAGACCGCTGGGCGGCCTTCGATAAACGCCTTGAAGCCCTCTTTGCTGTCCTGCGTGGCGAAACAGATCGGGAAGGTCTCACGTTCGAACGCCAATCCCGCCGTCAGTCCCATTTCTTGACCTTTCAACATCACGCGCTTCGCGCACTGGATCGCGACCGGCGCGTTCGCCGCCAACTCCTGGGCCGTGGCCTCGACGGCTGCGCCCAACTCCGCCTTCGCGACCACTTTATTGACGATCCCCCACTCGTAGGCTACCGGGGCCTTCAGTTTGCGTCCGCTGAAGATCAGTTCCATCGCGCGCGCCGGCCCGACTAATCGCAACAAACGCTGCGTCCCGCCGAATCCGGGAAAGAGGCCGATCTTCGTTTCCGGGAGTCCCAGCTGCGCCGTATCCGCGGCGTAGAGGAAATCGCAGGCCAGCGCCAATTCGAATCCGCCGCCGAGCGCGAAGCCGTTGACCATCCCGATCACCGGCTTGCCCACGTTTTCGATCGCGCTCATGCACTGATGCCCCAGCCGACTGAATTCATCCGCACCGGCAAAGTCCATGTCGTTCATCGCCTTGATATCGGCCCCGGCGCAGAAGGCCTTCTCGCCGGCCCCGGTCAGCACGACCACCCGCACCTGCGGATGCTGATCGCACTCCCGCACCGCGCTCATTAAGTCTTCGAGCACGGTGCGATTCAGACTATTCAATTGTTCGGGACGATTCAGCGTAACATACGCGATACTCTTTTTGATTTCCGTCGTGACCGTGCCGGCCATAGTCGCTGCTCCTTTACGTTAGGAATACGGATAAAATCCCCTGCCCGCCTTTTTCCCGGTCCAGCCCTTTGCCACATACTCGTTCAATAACGGGCATGGAACGTACTTGGGATCTTTCAGTCCATCGTGCATCACGTTCAGGATCGCGACCACGGTATCGAGCCCGATGAAGTCAGCCAGCGTCAGCGGACCCATCGGGAAGTTGCACGAGAGTTTCATTGCCGTGTCGATGTCTTCGCGCGTCGCGAGCGCTTCCTGCAATGCATACGCGGCCTCGTTGATCATCGGCATCAGGATCCGGTTCACGATGAATCCCGGCCGGTCGCGCGAAACGACCATCGTCTTGCCGACACGTTGGACTAATGTCTGCACCGCCGTGAACGCTGCGTCGCCGGTCGCGGCACTGCGAATCACTTCCACGCACGGCATCAGCGGGACCGGATTCATGAAATGCATCCCGATCACGTTGGCCGGCCGTTGCGTGGCCGCCGCCAACGCGCTGATCGCGATGGACGACGTGTTCGACGCAATCGTAACGCCCGCGCGCAACACGCGATCCAATTCGCTAAAGAGCTGCATCTTCAGCGCGACTTGCTCCGGCACTGCTTCGACGACAAAATCCGCTGCAGCAAAGTCACCAAGCTGCGTTGTTGTAGTGAGTCGCGCGAGAATCGCTGCGGGCTCCTCCGGCAACTTCCCTTTTTCTTTCAGCTTCGCGAGCGATTTTCCGATCCCGGTCACCGCGCGCTCCAACGCCGCCGGCGCGACGTCATGCAGCACCACGCGCAATCCCGCTTGCGCGAAGACCTGCGCAATCCCCGCCCCCATTTGCCCCGCGCCCGTCACACCGATTGTTGCAATTGTCATAACCGCTCCACAAGCAGCGCCGTGGCCTCGCCACCGCCGTTACACAACGTCGCCAAGCCCAACCGTTTGTCGTAGCGCCGCAACGCGTACAGCAGCGTCGTGAGAATGCGCGCCCCGCTCGCGCCGATCGGGTGTCCCAACGCGATCGCGCCGCCATGCACGTTCACCCGCTTCGGATCCAAGCCGCATTCTTTGATCGCATGGAGTGCCACACAGGCAAAGGCCTCGTTGATTTCAAACAGATCAATCTCGCCCACTTTCACGCCGGCACGTTCGCAGACGCGCGTGATCGCTCCGGCCGGCGCTGTGGTGAACCATTCGGGCGCTTGCGAAAAGGTCGCTTGCGCCACAATGCGCGCCAATCCCTTTCCGCCCAACGTCTTGGCCCGCGCCTCACTCGCGATCACGAGCGCCGCAGCCCCATCGTTGATGGAAGAGGCATTGGCCGCAGTGATCGTGCCCTTCGCGTCGAACACGGGTCGCAAGCTCGGAAACTTGTCGATGTTCCCGCGCCCCGGCTCTTCGTCGTCGCGCACAGTCAGCGACTCGCCCTTCTTTTGCGGGATCGTGACCGGCGCGATTTCGTCGCGGAAGAGGCCGTCGCGGATCGCTGCTTGCGCCCGACGATAGCTTTCCGCCGCAAAGGCGTCTTGTTGTTCCCGCGTGAACTGATGCGTGCTGGCACACAGCTCGCCGATAATGCCCATATGGCAATTTTTGTAGGGGTCCCATAATCCGTCGGCGATCATGCCGTCGATCAGTTCGCCGTTCCCCATCCGATACCCGGTCCGCGCCTTCGGCAAGTAATACGGCGCGTTCGACATCGATTCCATGCCGCCGGCTACCGCCAAGTCGATATCCCCGGCACGAATGGTTTGGTCGGCCAACATCACCGCCTTCAACCCCGACCCACACACTTTATTGAGTGTCAGCGCGCTGACCGACGGCGGCAATCCGGCGGCCAACATTGCCTGGCGGGCCGGCGCTTGTCCGATCCCCGCCGGCAACACGCAACCGACGAAGACTTCTTGCACGTCTGCGGGCGACACGTTGGCGCGCGCGACGGCCTCGGCAATCGCGACGCCTCCGAGCTGCGCCGTCGACACCGAACTGAGTGCCCCTTGAAACGACCCGAGCGGCGTACGCGCCGCACTGATGATGATGCTGTGTGGCATAGAAACTCCGATATGTTGATTACTTATGGGCCAATCCCATAACGGGCGACTCCCACTTTGTAAAGCGCTTTGGCATGATCCGGCTCAGCCAACTGAACAGTTGCCGAACAGGCAGGGTCACTTTTTGCGAAACTGTAATCGAATCGGCAAGCCGGGCGCATCGAACGCGGTCTCGAAGTGTTTCAACAGATAGCGTTGATACGCCTCCGGGATGCCTTCCGGGAAATTAGTGAAGAGGGCCAGGCGTGGCGGCGCCACGCCGATTTGGGTCCCGTAATAGAGCTTCACGTGATGGTCCCGGTAACTGGGCAAATGATGATTCCGCTGCGCCTCTTCGATGAGTTGATTCACTGTGCTCGTGGTCAAGCGCCGCTGCGCCGCTGCGCCGTAGTGTTGGATCGCCAGCCACAACGCCTCCGTGCCGTCACCCACTTTTGCCGACAACAGCAACACCGGCACGCGGCCCAATTCCCCCAGCACTTCGTGCGCCGCTTCCAGCGCAGTCTCCCGCTCGATGCCCCGCGGCCGTGCCAAGTCCCACTTATTCAACACGACCAAGGTCGGCCGCCCCGAGGCGTGCGCCGTCGCCACCAGCGAACGGTCTTGATGCGTCAGCCCTTCGGTCACGTCGGTCATAATGACGATCACGTTCGCGCGTTCCATAGAACGCAACGACTTCATGACCGAATAGATCTCGAGCGCTGCATCGGTGCGGTTCTTGCGCCGAATCCCCGCCGTGTCGAGCAACGTATAGCGAGCGCCGTTGCGTTCGATCGCCACATCGATCACATCGCGTGTCGTGCCGGGCTGTTCGTGCGCGACGACCCGCGCTTCGCCGCACAACGTGTTGACGAGCGTCGATTTTCCCGCGTTGGGACGGCCGATAATTGCGATCTGCAACACCGAGGCATCCGGCGTCGTCGGATCCACTGGCGCCGGCACGTGCGCGATGATCGCGTCGAGCAAATCGTCGACGCCACGGCCATGTTCCGCCGAGATCGCTTGTAACGGTTGCACGCCGAAACGCGCAAAGTCGTGCAGTCCCTCTTCCCCCGCCTCCAATTTATTCACGATATAAAAGACCGGCACTGCGCTTTTCCGCACCAGGGCCACGACGGTTTCGTCCAATGGGACCGGGCCTTCGCGGCCATCGAACAGACACAGGATCGCATCCGCTTCGGCCACCGCATGCAGGCTCTGCTCGGTCACACGGTCGGCCAGAGAATCCCCGCCGGTGACGATCCCGCCGGTATCGACCACTAACCATTCGTGTCCGCACCACTCGCAGGTCCCATAGAGGCGATCGCGCGTCACGCCCGGCTCGTCGTGAACGAGCGCTTGGCGCCGCCCCACTAAACGATTAAAGAGCGTCGACTTGCCAACATTCGGCCGGCCGACGATGGCCAACAATGGTTTCTGCGACATAGCGCGCGCTTCTACGCCGCCGATCCGCGCAATGCAAGTCTTTGCGCACGCCTGTGGATCGTGGGTTGTCTTGCTCCGGAAGATTGCGTAGAATGGCAACACCATGACTGAACTGCTCACGGTGACCGTCAACGGCACCACGCTCCGCGTCGCCCCCAGCACCACGATCGCCCAGATGCTCCAACAGACCCCGCACCCCGGACCCGCGCCCGCGATCGGCGCCGTGGTCGACAATCGGATGAGCGGCCTCAATCGCGCGATCCGTCACAACGCCAATCTCACCAGCATCGACGCCACGACGCGCGAGGGAATGGAAATCTATCGCCGCACCGCCAACATGATCTTCTTCGCGGCGCTGGCGGAATTCGACCCGAGAGCCAAAGTGGAAATCGGTCAATCGTTCGACGAAGGCTACTATTTCGACACGCTCGGCTTCGAACCGACGCCGCAGGTCGTCAACCAATTGGAAACGCTGATGCGCGAGATTGTCGCGGCGGCCATCCCGCTCGATCCGCTCTGGATCCCGATCGAAGAAGCGATGCAGATCTTCGAGCGCGCCGATCGTCAAGTCCGCGTGTTGCTGTTGCGCCAAATGCGTCGTTCTGAAGTGCCCGTCCTCACGATTCGGCAATACACTGGTTACGTGCACGGCCCGGTCGCGCCGAACACCGGGATGATCGAACAATTCAAGCTCCATCCCCACGAAGGCGGACTGATCCTCGAATTCCCGAACCAACAGGGCCAGCTCGCCGGAGTCATTCAACCGCGTCCCAAACTGATGGCGTTGTATCGCGAACGAAAGCGCTGGAATCAACTGCTGAAGGTCGACAACGTGGCCCAATTGAACGAAGCGGGGAAGCACGGCCACATGAGCGACGTGATCAAGATCACCGAGGCATTGCACGAAAAGAAAATTGCGGCCATCGCCGATCAAGTCGCGGCGCATCCGGAAGCGCGGTTTGTCTTCATCGCCGGGCCATCGTCGTCGGGCAAGACGACGTTTACGAAGCGGCTCGCCGTCCATCTGCAAGTGAACGGGATCACGCCAGTGCAACTCTCGCTCGACAACTATTACGTCGACCGCGAAGACTCGCCGACTCATCCGAACGGCACATATAACTTCGAATCGATCGAGGCCCTCGATTTACCGTTGCTGCACGACCACCTCCGCCGTCTCGCGGCGGGCGAAGTGGTGGAAACGCCGATTTATTCGTTTCCGCGCGGCCGCCGGATCGGCAAGACACGCCGCATGCAACTGGAACCGGGACAGATCGGACTCGTCGAAGGAATTCACGGCTTGAACGATCGCCTCTCGGCCTCCATTCCACGCCGGCAAAAATTCAAGATCTACGTCTCCGCGCTCACCCAACTCTGCATCGACGACCACAACCGAATCTTCACGTCGGACAGTCGGCTGTTGCGCCGCATGGTGCGCGACCGCCAATTTCGCGGCACTGCGGCCGCCGACACGATCATCGGCTGGCCCAGCGTCCGCCAAGGCGAATCGGAAAACATCTTCCCGTTCCAAGAAGAGGCCGACGCGATGTTCGACTCGGCGCTCTGCTACGAACAAGCCGTGCTGAAACCGTACATCGAACGCTATTTAACCGAAGTCCCGATGGAGAGCCCGGCGTATGTCGAGGCGCTGCGGCTGTTCCGTTTCATCGACCTCTTCATCCCCGTGCTCGCCGACGAAATCCCCCACACCTCGATCCTCCGCGAATTCATCGGCCGCAGCTCGTTCCGGTATTAGGGCGAATCACAGAAAGGCGAGGAGCACACCGTTCGTCACTGGAGGGTTTTTTTCTCCGTCGCGGCGCGGCGCTCCCGCAGTCCGTCCAGCTGCCGCACTATGAGTTCCTCGGCAAACTCCGCATTGTCGGCCGCGCGAACGAGTGCCGTCAGCACGTCGAGAGCGCTCACTCCGGTTGCGGCCTGCCATGCGGAAAGCGTCTCTTCCAACGCCTGCTCCCACTCAGTCCGGTCGGGTGCATCCGGCCCCAGTTGATCCAGTTCACACAGGAGGGCCACACACTTGACGGGATACAGATAGACCGCAGATTGAGGGATGCTTCGCCTGCACCAGTCGCGACGCATGGCCACGGCGACATCCAGAGAAAACACTTCTCGCTCGGAGGCAGCAAGCGACGGCGCCATCGTGGAGGCAAACAACACGCTGTACAATTGAGGAACAACGGTTGGGTCGGGCACCGAGGCTGGGGATTCTTCCCCCCGCTGGCGCAGGAACCATGCCTCGCCATCCCCGTCTCCCTGGTCATGGGCAACCGTGGCGCCCCAGTCCGCCTCCTGCCATTTGCCCTGCGGCGTAGCGGCCGCCAGGACTTTTTCCACTAGCCGTGCCTTCAGCTGCTCATACCACCAATGCGTCGTACTCGCGCCACCCTGGTTGCGAACCGTCGCCCACAACACGTATTCCATCGTACCGTCGCTGAAGAGATCGCAGAGCGAGGCCTCCGAAATGGCGTCCGGCTCCAGCAGAATTCTGCCCAAGATGGCGTAACAGAGCGCCACACAATCCGCTGCGAAGTCCGCCACCTGCTCTGCAGGAACCGACGTCATCAGGATGCCGCTCCAGGCCAGCCCCGCATCGGCCAGCCAACGACCGGCACGTATGCAGTAATCCGCAGTCACCGCCAAGGCCCGTGAGGGGCTGGCGTCCATGGCGTCACTCGGAACGCACCGAACGGTCATATCGGTCAGCAACGGGAGCGTCGTGAGCACGTCCCCCGCATACGCTGCTGGGAGCTGCGGGTAGAGAGCGAGGGCCAACGGGGACAGGATTGCAATCGGCTCGTAGATGGCGCCCGCTGGGGCGCGGCAGACTGCTGCCCAGAGACGCAGGCCGGCGTGCCCCTGAGGGCCACGATCGGAATATTTTTGCGCCAACAGCGCAGTCGCGGCAGCGGTCGCGGCCTGCGGATCCCCCCTTGCCGCGTGCGACAGCAGACGACTGGCCTCACGCATCCAGGGATGCTCAGCGGGACGAACGCGGGTTGCCCAATGCGTGCGGAATCGTCCCGAAGTGAGCGTCTCGGCACTGAACCCGACTTGGCGGTCAGTACTGAGTCGGTCGAAGTAGGTGGTCACCCGAGTGAGCAGCGCTTGGCGTGCTGGTTGTATCATATATTTCTCGCCTCCTCGTCCCATATCGGCAGCACGGCGAAAAAGTTGCGAGAATAATGACGCGCAAAGGCTCCCACGCTACACAAGGCTTCGCGCTGCGCTTCGGCAAAAAATACCGCCTCACCGTCTCCAACGACCACATCGTCTCGTCCAAAGCAACCGGCTTCACCCTCAAAATCCTCCCCTCCCCACACCGACTCTCCCGCGCCAAGGCCAGATGTGGTGGGCAGTCCTGGACGACGCTGCTGGCGGCCAATGCGCCCCCTATCGACGACTTTCAGCATGGCCTGCTGCCAACAGGCCATGCTGCAGGTTGCGAAAGCATTTCCGTCGTCGTGTATAGCAACTTTTTCGCGGCCGCGCCGATACCGGTATAATGAAGAAAATAATGGGGGAACCCCACGTTCGACTCCACCCGTATCTGCGCCATTGGTGCGCGCACAGTGCCGCGAGGGCGTCCCGCCCGATCGGGGCATGGACAGCGGTGGCACAGACCATCACCGGACCGGTGGTCGCGGCCAATCCCCGGATGGACGCGGCCGCACGCGGCGCGGCGCTGAAGGCCGTGAACGCGTGGGCGCAGCGCCTCCCCAGCGGGGCGGCGCTGGCGGACCAGGCGGCGGGCCTGATCGAGTGGGCGGGGTTTTGCGCGGGCGTGCACGGCCAATCGTGGACAGATTTCCCGCCACTGGGCGACCGCGAGAGTCCCCTCGCCTGGGCGCAGGCGGCGTTGCGCGCGCAACGCGCGGCACCCGGGCGCGGCGGCCGTTTCTCTGCCGCACACGACGCGTTCTGGGCGGACCTCGTCCCGCAGCTCGGCGGGCTCGACAGCCCGCCGGTGGCGCGGGCATTGACCGCGTGGATCCGCACCGTGCCACCGGGCACGGCCATCACGCCCCCTCTGATCGACGTCGCCCAGGCGGTGTGCGATCAGGTCGCGGCCGAGGTGGCGGTGGGCGCGGCCGCAGGCCTGCCGCGGAGTCGGCTCGCCTCCCGCGCACATCAAGTGGATGCCATCACCGTGATCGCCCAGCGGGGCTGGCTTATCGGGAGCGCATGTCTGCTGGGAGGTGCCGCCGCGGCAGCACTCCACGCCAATGCGCGCTCGATCATCAGTCACATGCTGGCCAGTGGCGACTTGGACTACGGCACGACCGTCGTCGCGGCCCTCCCCACCAAACTCACGGCCCTCGACGCGGCGATCACGGCCCTGACCGACCCCGCGGTCCAGACC